>NZ_JALAAC010000002.1:0-260557 GCF_037546855.1 Vibrio sp. 1-Bac 57
GAAATTTAATTGATGAATTTTTTAATAAGTAACTTTTATACACTGTTGGCGGAGTGGACGGGACTCGAACCCGCGACCCCCGGCGTGACAGGCCGGTATTCTAACCAACTGAACTACCACTCCTCCGAGTGTATAACAGTTTTGTCTCTTTACGGTGTTAACCGCCGGCGTGACAGGCCGCTTATATTAGACAAGAGTCTAACCAACTGAATTACCACTCTTCCGAGTGTATAACAGTTTTACCACTTTATTTTAAATCGTTGTGATCTCGATTAAACACACTGTTGGCGGAGTGGACGGGACTCGAACCCGCGACCCCCGGCGTGACAGGCCGGTATTCTAACCAACTGAACTACCACTCCACGAGTGTGTTACAGTTATTTCTTTATAAATTAATACTGGTGAAATAAACCATTTAGCTTTCATATAATACTGTTGGCGGAGTGGACGGGACTCGAACCCGCGACCCCCGGCGTGACAGGCCGGTATTCTAACCAACTGAACTACCACTCCACTGGAGTATTACAGTTCAAGCTTTTGATAATTATCTATTACATTTGCAAGCAAATGAGTTGGCGGAGTGGACGGGACTCGAACCCGCGACCCCCGGCGTGACAGGCCGGTATTCTAACCAACTGAACTACCACTCCACGTGATAATCATCAGTTCAACTTTAGATTTTGCTAGATAGTATTGCCAACTCTAAATTTATAAAACTGAATTTATAAAAAAATTGTTGGCGGAGTGGACGGGACTCGAACCCGCGACCCCCGGCGTGACAGGCCGGTATTCTAACCAACTGAACTACCACTCCAGCAAAATCAACGTTACATAATATGCAACTCCGTTGAGGCGCAGATAATACGGAGTTGCAGGTACTGAGTCAATAACGAAAAACAAAAAAAACATAATATTTACAAGGTAATTGGTCTAAGTGCTTATTTTATGTTCATAGCGTTTGTTTTTTAGCTTATTTATTTTATTTTTTAGTCGGTTTAGGTTCATCAATGATCAATTCATCTAATGATAATCCATTATCTGCAGCTAGCTTTTTTTGTTTTCTTTTGAGAAAAAACATCACTGCGAGCACTGCTATTACAATTAACAACGCAAATGAGGCTATTAATATCCATAGGTATTGGAATGGTTGCTCTGTTGCTTCGCCCGTCGCTTCTGCTCCTGAAATAGTTGCAGTGGCCTCTGAAGTGATGGGTAATAGTGAACTTACCTCTGGGATTTCAGGTGCTGGCGCTATTAATTCAAAGCTTTGATCAGGCAGTTTAAAGTTAATTTCACGACCATCTACAGTGGTTGCAAATACTTTTCCAGCGTAAGTGTAATTACCGTAAGCGAGTGGCAAATCAACGACAAGTGTATTACTTGCTTCTTTTTGGTCTGAGAAGTTTACGATAGATTGTTGTGTTTGTGGATTATCAACACTACTGATCATGGCATCGATGATAATTGAGCTAGGGACTATTTCAGATTCATCTGCAATTAACGTTAATTGTGCGCTACTCGCATTCTCTGCGGCTGGTTGTATTGTGTAGGTTAATGGTTGCGGAAAGACAACAATGTCTTTGTTCACGTTACGAATAAAAATATTATTTTTAGTCTTAATATTCAGCAAATACCGACCAGGATCTAAGTCCATGAAAAAATCAGTCGTTAGCTCTCCGTCAAAAGGGAATGAATCATAATATTGGCCATCGTCTCTATATAATGAGACTACTTTTTTCAGATCGCTAACAATAGAAACTGTTAACTTTGCATATTTCAAATAATCTTTGTTAGTCATTATCTGCCCATCTTTAATCAAAGATACATGGGATGTCAGATATTCACTATTGTAAACTTTAAGCGGCAATTTATTGATTTTTAATGAGATAGGGTTTAATAGCTGAATTCTATTATTCCCATTTAGCATTGCAATAGCTTGCCATGGACCGGGCATCGGATTTTGAATGGTTATAATATCTTGGCTGTTATTATGGAACCAGGCAACACTTTCTTCAGGGTGGCGGCGAGCAAATAATTTACTGCCATCGGGTTGTACTAACACCGTCTTTTGCGCACGTTTAGGGTGATTTAAGATAATTGTTACTTGTTCAGTATTAGGGTCAATTCTAAAGCGGTTATCAAGTAGTGGAATGTCATTGGGCGCATAGATCGTATGCGCAAAAGAGCTGACAACAGCCAGCATTAATAATGTAAATACAATCCAACTTTTATTGATTACCGCCACAAGCAGCTCCCTGATTTTTCTACTAAATCCAAACGTGATTCATGCGCTTTTAATTCTTCTTGGTTCGCATGAATAATAGATAAAGGTGATAAATTTTGACGTAAACGTCGACCAGTATCATTTTTACCTGACTCATTATTGGCTAAATTTAAGTCTTTTTGACCACCTGACATTAGTAGATAAACATCTGCTAATATTTCCGCATCTAATAAAGCGCCATGTAATACTCGGTGCTTATTATCAATACCATAACGGTCACATAAAATATCAAGATTATTCCGTTTACCGGGAAACATCTTTTTAGCCATCTCTAATGTATCGGTAACTGTGGCTATTTCTTCAGTAGGTTGTGTCTTTTTATTTAAAAAACGGAATTCTTGATCCATAAAGCCAACATCAAAGGGCGCATTATGGATAACTAAGTCTGCACCTTTAATAAAATCAATGAACCCATCTGCGATTTCCGCAAAGCGAGGTTTATCATATAAAAACTCATCGGTAATTCCATGGACGGCCATCGCTTCTGGATCAATTAACATATCCGGTTGTATATAAACGTGGTAGTGGCGACCAGTTAAGCGACGATTAATAACCTCAACACAACCAATTTCAATAATACGGTGCCCTACATAAATGAGACCATCTTTGTTCATACCTGTGGTTTCTGTATCTAGTACAACTTGGCGGGTGAGTTTACTTGTGTTCATAGACATCTCTATTTATAGTTGCTGCGTGTTTAAGCTGAATGTTAGCTTACTAGTCTAACAAATTTATGTGATGGTAATAATGAAAAAAATCCAACTTTATACAGATGGCTCATGTCTTGGTAACCCTGGTCCGGGTGGTTATGGTGCTATTTTAGTCTTTAATGAGCACCGCCGCGAACTCTCTGAAGGTTATGCGAGAACCACTAATAATCGAATGGAGATGCTAGCCTGTGTGAAAGGGTTAGAGAGTTTGACTGAAGTTTGTGAGGTGGATGTAACAACAGATAGCCAATATGTTCGTCAAGGCATTACACAATGGATACATAATTGGAAAAAACGTGGCTGGAAAACAGCAGCTAAAGCGCCAGTGAAAAATGTTGATTTATGGAAAGCGTTAGATGCTGCTCAAGAAAAACATACGGTAAGGTGGCATTGGGTAAAAGGGCATTCAGGACATCCTGAAAATGAACGCTGTGACGATTTAGCGCGAGAAGCCGCAGAGGCTAAACCAACTCAAAAAGATGAAGGTTATGTAGAATAGTATTCACTGCAACTGCGAATAATATTGTTAATCGCGCAAAAGAACTGTTTAGGTGTTTTTTGAGTGAGATTGTTTAGTAGTAACTGGTTGATTATTAATAATTCGTCGTTTAAATTCAAACCCTAATTTGATCGGCGTCATTGGTGTGGTTTGTTTTTTCGCAACCATGAAATAAACGCTACAGAAAAAAGGTAAATAACGACGTCCAAAGTTTCCTAAATTAGTCATGATAGGACCTTTGGGCTGTGCTAATAAACAATCAAAGTACTGTTTTTCTTTTATTTCAAACCCTAAAACATGTAACCAATCGATAACTCGATTAGGTGAAAAGAGGCGCGCGGTATGTTGATCATTAGGTGTTAATAATGTTCGACACCCAAAAAAGCTGTAGGGGTTATAACCACTGATTATCAAGGTACCATCAAGTGTTAAGATACGATCGATTTCTCTTAATAATTGATGCGGATCGCTCGAAAAATCTAATTCGTGCACTAAAATGCACAGGTCGATAGTGGCGTTTTGAAAAGGTAAATGTTGTAAATCGCTTTGTAAACCAATATCTTCTCCATCCTCTGCGCAATTTATTTGATGGCGAATAGGGCAATTATCGGTTTTTAATTGTGTACTCAGATGCCCTAGTTTTAATAAGTGATAACCAAAGCAATGTGAGATGGCATCCTTAACAAGGTCTTGAGTTTGTGCCTGCAGACGTTGCCCGTTACTTAACTGTAACCAGTCCGTAATTGGAGTTAAGATACGTGATGTTTTTGCTGTTTTCATGTGTCTCCACTCCTAAACTTTAAAGTTGAGAAAAATTATGTTTAGTGTTTTAACTATTGCTGCATTTAATGATAACTATATTTGGCTTATTAAAGATAGTCAAAGCCAGCGCTGTGTTGTGGTCGATCCCGGAGACGCAGCGCCTGTTCTTGAAATTTTAGCGGCACAAGAGTTAGTCATTGAAGCAATTATTATTACTCATCATCACCATGACCATATTGGCGGTGTGAAAGATTTATTATCAGACAACCCTAATATTAAAGTGTTTGCTAAGCAACCTCTGTTTGATCAAGTTAATTTAGTAGATGAAGATGCTGAGGTGAGTTTTTTTGATGACAGGTTAACCTTTAAAGTATGGCAAGTGGCTGGACACACCTTGGATCATATCGTTTATTTTAATGATCAAATGCTGTTTTGTGGTGATACTTTATTTTCAGCTGGCTGTGGCCGAGTATTTGAAGGCTCACATCAACAAATGTACAGCGCATTATCGCGTTTAAGCACGTTGAATGATGAGACTAAAGTATATTGTGCTCATGAATATACGCAGAATAATCTTATTTTTGCTCTGCAGGTTGACCCAACCAACAATGATTTGCTCGCTTATATTAAACAAGTAAGTAAATTACGTCAGCAGGGACTGCCTTCTATTCCAACTACGATCAAGTGTGAGAAAGCGATTAATCCTTTTTTACGTACTTCTGATACTGAATTAGTTAATAATCTACAAAACTTACTTGCAAAACCTATTGAAGCTGGATTGCCATGCTTTGCAGCATTACGTATTTACAAAGATAACTTTTGATCGTTTATTAGATTCTAATATTGGCTCAATTTAAAAGTAGGTACGCCTGCATTTGTACCTATCTGGTTTACTTTTTATCAATGGCTCGACTATGAAACTATTTTTTCCTTTATTTTTTATTTTATTATTGAGCGCTTGTCAAAGTACTTCCTTTCAAACCGCCAATTTCCCAGAAGAAACCATCTTCAATCAAGAACGAAATGAATTGGAAGAGCAAGATGATGAAGAAGGATTAACTAATCTTGTTGAAATTGAAAGCAGCCAAGCAATAGAGGGGCTATCAAAAAAGCATTATGATAATTTGTGGCTTAAATTAGCGGAAGGTTTTGATTTTGAAGTGCCTGATAACTCTCGAATAGCAATACAGCGTGATTATTATCTTCGCCACCCTAAATATTTACAACAAGTTTCAAAGCGTGCTGAGCCATTTTTATGGTTGATCGTCGAACAAATTGAAGCCAATAATTTACCATTCGAATTGGCTTTGTTGCCGGTTGTTGAAAGTACTTTTGACCCCTATGCATACTCCTATGCTGGCGCTTCTGGTTTGTGGCAATTTATGCCAATTTCCGGGGCGCGTTTTGGTTTACGTCAGGATTGGTGGTATGACGGACGCCGTGATGTATATGCTTCGACGCGTGGTGCTTTGCGATATATGCAAATTTTACATCGTTATTTAGGTAATGATTGGTTGTATGCTTTTGCGGCTTATAATTCTGGTGAAGGCAGAGTGGAGCGTGCTATTTCCAAAAACAGAAAAGCAGGCATGCCGGTTGATTATTGGAATTTAGATTTACCTAAGGAAACAGAAAAATATGTGCCTAAATTTTTGGCCTTAGTAGATATTCTCAGAAACCATGAAAAATACGATATCGACCTACCTTTTATTCCTAATAAACAGGCATTAACTTATGTTGATATTGGATCACAAATCGACCTTTCCTATGCTGCTGAATTAGCCGAATTAAGTCTTGCAGAGGTTCAACTGTTAAATCCTGCATTCAATCACTGGGCAACCTCACCTGATGGGCCTCATAAATTACTATTGCCAAGTGTTGTGGCAAAAGAGTTTTCTAATAAACTGGCCAAAGTTGATAAAAATAAGCGTATTCGGTGGGATCGTTACCGCGTTAAATCCGGTGATAGCCTGAGTATGATTGCGCAAAGGAATAAAACAACAACGAGTGTATTAAAACAAATCAATGATTTAAACAGCTCTTTTATCAAAATTGGACAACCTCTTTTAATCCCTATCGCTAGTGCTTCGCAACAACAATATTTATCTTTACAGGCAAAACGTTTACAAGATCAAGAATCTAGTCAACAGCTCACTAAGAAAAAAGTGACTCATAAAGTCATTGAAGGAGATACGCTTTGGGATATCAGCCGTCGATATAAAGTAACCTCTCAGCAAATAGCTAAGTGGAATGGTTTAAAAGTGAAACAAACACTCCGTTTGGGGCAAACGTTAAAGATTTGGAAAGCATCTTCTGTTAATACTTTTGCTAATACTAAAAAAATTACGCGCCATGTTACTTATCATGTACGAACAGGTGATTCTCTAGGCGGGATTGCTAATAAATTCAATGTTAAAACTGCTGATTTGGTACGTTGGAATAATATTAAAAATAGCAGAATGATTAAGCCTGGGCAGAAAATAAAAGTGTATGTTGATGTGAAAAAATCGGATACCTAATTATTTACAGGGTAATTATCAAGCCTACAATCGCTTGTCATCTTCAGTGCCCGTATTACATTTTAATCGTTGCTGTTTAATATCTTATGGGTAACTACATAGCTACTTAAGTAATTAGTACCTAACATTTAACAAATAAGAACCTGCAAGCCATAAGACGAGCAGGTTTTAGGTATGAGTAGAAGATTAAAAGGGGAGGTTGTAACACAAACAATTAAACTTTGCTCAACCCGTCAACCGCTTTAGATACCTTTTGCGCTCCGGATTGAACATCATGCATTATTGCTTCCATTGCACTTATCTGGGCACGATTTTTTTCAACAAACTCTGAAACCGAATGAATGCCATCTTGGACATTTTTAGTGACGTCTTGATTATTCGCCACAACATCTGATATTTCTTTCGTTGACTCTGTTGTTCTAGACGCAAGTTGTCTTACTTCATCGGCAACCACTGCAAAACCACGGCCTTGTTCTCCTGCTCGTGCTGCTTCTATAGCCGCATTTAATGCTAATAAATTAGTTTGATCTGCAATACTTTTGATTGTTGATACAATTGCTTGAATGTTATCCGATTGCTCACTGAGTAGGTTAATCTGCTGAGTGGCTTTATCGGTGAGTTCGGAAATATCTGCTGAGGTTTTGACTGACGATATTAGCATTGTTGATGCTTTCTCAATCATGTCCATAGTCGCTAACGAGGTGTCATGGGCGATGGTTGACGCTTCTCTTACTGATGCTTCACGCTCAATGTTATGTGTTATATCACTCGCGAATTTGATGACCTTAATTACGTGATTATTATCATCGAGAATAGGATTGTAAGTTGCTTCTAACCATAGGTCGTTACCGTAAGCGTCTTTTCTTAAAAACTGCCCACTTTTAAAGTTATTTTGTTGTAAATCTTCCCAAAAAGTAGGGTTTTCTTTGTAAAATGAGTCTTCACAGAATAGGCGGTGATGTTTGCCTTGAATACTTTTTAGGTCATAACGAACTGCAGATAAAAAATTGTTATTAGCAGTAATAATATGCCCTTCAAGTGTAAATTCTATAATCGCTTGTGATTTATCAAGTGCATTAAATACCGCTTCTTTAGCTAATGAAGCTATTTTCTTTTCAGTAACATCTGCTGCAATTTTCATGACTTTAGTGACTTTTCCATCTTCTGTAATAGGAAAGTAAGTCGCTTCTAACCAGATTATATTGCCACTTTTATGCTTACGCATGAAAGTGCCTTTATTAGAGTGACCTTGTCGAAGTGACTGCCAAAATGAGGCATATTGTTCAGATTTGATATATTCAGGAAGGCACATAACAGAGTGATGCTCGCCAACAATTTCTTCTTTTTGGTATCCAGTTACATTTAAAAATAAAGGGTTAGCATCAATAATTTGGCCATCAGGAGTGAATTCGATGGTTGCTACGCTGTGCTTTATTGAATCTACAATAGAGTTAGCTGTTTTAAGCATCAATTTATGATCGCTTAACTCATTTTTTATATGCTTATTAAACATTTATTTCCATCCTATGGCTTTATCTGAGTATGATTAAACTATTGATGCACTATTGATGCACTATTGATATTAGAGACATTATTGATTATTAAGTGTTATCTGAAGAACTGTAAAAGTAGTCTAAAAAATGAATTAAACAAGATGTTATGTTTAGTATTAGATATGTTTGATATTTTAAAAAATTATATCTGTATTTCAATAGCATAAGAAACTTTGTATTAGTAAATAGCTAGCACTCTTAACGAAGAAGTAAGCAAACGTCTGCTATGTTCCATTTTTTTAAAACTAGCTTGAGTATATTTAAAAAATAATTAGGTGATTGATAATTAGAGTTACTTCAGGTTGTAATAGGATCTTAATCGCCTGAAATGTTCGTTAGGATATTATATCTTTAGACAGTAGATTATGGATGTCTTTGATATACGTATAAGCAAGGTTTGCTTTCCATTTACCATAAAAGCTATAATTGATTTATTTCAACAATTTAAGACCTATTTTTGATTTAATAGATTTTATTTTACGCATATTTATCAGGGCCAGAGAAGATATAGATGGAACTAAATCTTGTTGTAAGCGATATACATTGGTTGAATAGTAGCGTTGAAATTGCGCTGGCAGTCATTATTTTATTTAAAGTCAAATTGTTAAGAGTGAAACTCAGTCTCTTCGCTTGCGCTGTTGTTTCTGTGATTTGGCATGGCGCAGTTCCTGATACTATTTCTGCAGGTTCCCTATCTTGGGGGTTTTTCTTAATTGAGTCTTTACGATACCTTGCTTGGGTGATTGTATTACTTTATTTATTGATGTTAGCGAGGGGAACAAAACTCCCTAATATATGGGCATATGGCTTGTATGGCACATTGTTAATCACCTTAACGCTGTTCATTTATAACATTAATAATACTGCGCTCTTTCCTTCACCTATTTTAGCGCTTTACTTTAAAATAATGCTGAGTTTATTCGGCTTTGTGGTTTGTGAGCAATTGATTAGAAGCGATCATTCTAGTCGAATGACAAAATTAGTTGCGTTAGTTGCATTTATTATTTTTTCCTACGATATAGTAGTGTTTTCACTGCTGTTACTCGATAGCGACCTTGATCAGTCTTTATGGCAAGCAAGGGCTGTGATTAGCTCTGTCACTTCTTTATTATTAGCCCTCAGTATTATATTTTATGCGGATCAATTAAAGGAAAGTAGTCGTTTCCAGTTGTCAAATAGTGTCATTCTTTTTAATACGAGTTTGACCTTGGTAGGTGTATTTTTAATCTCGATTGCTTTATTTTCTTCGGCACTAGACTACTTTAATATTAGTTGGTTAAGCGCCTCTAAAGTCATGTTATACGTTTTATCTGTCTTTTCTATTGCTGCACTTTCACTTTCAGAGAAAATACGTGAGGGATTTGTTGTTTGGACAAGTAAACATTTCTTTGCCCATAAATATGATTATAAAAAACAATGGATAAAACTAGATCTTCTGCTTTCTCAGCAACATAAAAGTCAGAATTGTTACGATGTATCATTACACGCATTAAATCAGTTATTTAATTGTGATGCAGGTGGAATTTGGGTTAAAGGTCAACAATTTTATACGTGTGTTGCTACTGCTAAATTACAATTTAGTGGACGTTTGCCGATAGAGTCTATACATAGCAATTTTATTCAAAAATTAGAGCAAGAAGAATGGGTTTACCAGGCTAACAAATTTGCTAATAAGTACGATGCACAATACAACAATGATTTACCTGACTGGATAGCAACGGTACAAAATACTTGGATCGTGCTACCACTCAATGCAGCATCGGGTTTAGTTGGTTTTGCGGTGCTTTGCAAAACAAAATTAAATGAAAATGAGAAACTAACCTGGGAAGATCTAGATTTATTAAAGCTAACGGGGCGACAAGTTGCCACCTATATTAATCAAGAGCAAGCGGCAGAAAAGTTAGTTCAAAACCAACAATTTGACATGTTTAATAAAGTCTCGGCCTTTGCCATTCATGACATTAAAAACTTAATCGCGCAGCAAGGTCTGGTGGTTAAAAATGCAGAAAAATATAAACATCACCCTGAATTTGTGGATGATGTTATTGCTACAATTGCTAATTCTGTGAAAAAAATGGATCAGTTATTAAAGAAATTAAAAGGCAGTGACGAGTTAAAAACGATTAATTTACATGAGTTATTAGCTCAAGCTGTAGCAATGAATATGAATGACTTCCCACAACCTAAACTAACCAAAACTTGCTTAGATGCAGAGGTTAAAGGGGATAGAGACAAGTTATTGATGGCTATTAACCACCTTATCAAAAACGCTCAGGACGCAACTGAAAATGAGGGGAGTGTAGAATTATTATTAAATTGCAAAGATGATCAAATCTGGTTAGATATTATAGATACTGGTACAGGTATGGACCAAGATTTTATTAAGAATGATTTATTTCAACCTTTTAATAGTACCAAGCAGGATCAAGGGATGGGCATAGGCGCTTATCAAATACGTGAAATCATACATTCATTAAAAGGAGAGTTAATTGTCGAAAGTACACCACAGGTCGGTAGCAAGTTTTCTATCTATTTGCCTATGGCAAGTTAACGGCATTAACATTTTTATAAGATAAATATGATTTGTTTTAAGTAATTAGGGTAATCTCCTAATAACGTAATTGGGTTTAAACTAGCATTTACACTTAAATTAAAAAAGAGAGAAAAATATGAATAAATATCTACTAGCGCTTCTCTGTACTGTGATGATAAGCGGATGTGCAAAAACAGTTGTTTTACATGAAGAACCTTATTCGGATAAAGTTAAATTTTCAGAATATAAAATAGGTAATAATGATCAGTTATTAATCAGTGTTTGGAAGAACCAAGATCTTTCTGTCACTGTTCCTGTTCGCCCTGATGGCAAAATTTCAATGCCTTTAGTGGGTGATGCGCAAGCACAAGGGTTAACACCTGAAGTGTTAGCGTCAGAGCTTGCTGATAAATTAAGTAAATTTATCCGTGCCCCTAACGTAACTGTTATTGTACTCGGTGCTAATAGTGCTTCTTATTCAAGTCGTGTACGTATTACAGGTGCAGTTAACGGCCCATTATCGATTCCTTATTACACGGATTTAAATGTTTTAGATTTAGTCCTGGAAGCTGGTGGTTTAACAGAGTTTGCAAATGCAGATGAAGCAATTTTGTACAGAAACACACCTGATGGCATCAAACCTTACCATGTTAATGTTGATGATATTTTAAACAGAGGCATTTTAGATACTAATTATCTGCTTCGTCCATCTGACATTTTAATAATTCCTGAGAGTGTATTTTAAAGATGGATATTACGGAAATTTTTAAATATGTCGCCGTAACATGGCGAGAGATATGTCAGCGTAAGTTTAAAGTGGCCTTTTTAATGACCATTATTAGCTTTGCTATCATGTTTGTAGGCATGTTACGACCGCCGAGTTATTCTAGTTCGATTACTATTTATGCTGATAATCAAAATATTATTAAACCATTATTAGGCTCGAAAGCATCAGTGACCGAGTTAAAACAGAACAGAAGTAATCAAGTGCGTGATATCATTTATTCACCGCGTATCTTATCGGAAGTGATCGATAGCGTTTATGGTGAAGATGCATTCCCTGCTGGCTTAGCAAAAGACATTAAAATTAGCCAAATTCGAGGCAATCTAAACGTAGATGGTAAGTCAGGTAACTACATTCAAGTTTCCTATAAAGACGATACTGCAAGTAGAACCTTTGAAGTGCTGAACAAAGTGGTATCCGTTTTTATTGAAGATAGCGCAGATACAAAGCGTCAAGAAAGTCGAAGCGCTTATAATTTTATTGACCAACAAACCGCGTCTTATAAAGCTTTACTGTTAAAAGCAGAGGAAAAACTAAAAAGTTTCCAATCATCTAACTTTGATGGCACAGAGGAAGAAGTCAATTCTCGTATTGCTTCATTGCGCGCTTCGATTGAAGAGATGAACATACAAGTTCAAGAGAGCAACACACGAGTCTGGAACTTACAAAAACAACTTTCTAGAGAGAATAAGTTAGTTGGTAATAATTATGAATCGTCAGTCTATCAATCTCAATTAAGAGAGCTGAAAAAAGAAAAAGCAGCTTTGCTGATCAATTATGAAGATAGTTATCCTGCAATTGTTGATATTAATTATAAAATCAATGATTTAGAGAATACTCTCGCTGACTTGGCGAATGGCGGTCAAGCTAACAAGCCTATTAATTCTGATCTTAATCCATTGTATGGAGAGTTACGGAGTTTATTATCTGCTGCAAGAATTGAGCATCAAACCCTATTAAATCGTCTTAAAGCATTTAATGAATTATTAGATGAATCCTATGAACGACGTAAACGCATTGCAAATAACAAAGCTGAATTGTCTGAATTAACGCGTGACTACAGTGTATTTCAACAGCAGTATGAAGAAATGCTGACTAAAAAAGAAAAAGCACGTATTTCCATGGTGTTAGATATTCAAGGTCAAGGGGTGAACTATAAACTGCAAGAAGCGGCTACTTACCCAAATACACCTATTGGCGCTCGCTTTATTCACTTTTTTGTTGCAGGCCCTATTGTTGCTTTACTTATTATGATCGCTATTTTTGTGATTAAAATTATGCTTGATTCAAAAATTCGATTTACCTCTGAAATAAAAGATTTTGAAGGTGTTAGTTTATTAGCAGGTATTCCACATGCCCTTTGTAATACTGAGAAAAGACGTAATCGAGTCCATAATACTTTTCTCTTACTTTATTATATTGCTTGTTTATCTTGTTATGTCGCTATAGCTGTTGCCTACAAGTACGGTGCATCATTAACAAATATCATTGATTTTGGAGCATTTTAATATGTCTGATTCTTCTTCAAATAATTCTTCAGCTCTGCAAAGCCGTGATACCTTCACGCCTGAGTCGCTGCAACTGAGTAAGATAACGGAGATGGCTGAAACAGCCTTGCTTTCGTCAAAGGAATTGGATGAACGTAAAATCATTTATCCTGGTCTTGATGATTATAAAACGCTAAATGCTTACCGCGAATTACGTACTAATCTATTAAATAAAATGGACAACAATAACTTTGTGTGCATGGTAACCGGGATCTCTCAAGAATCAGGTACTAGTCATGTAAGTATGAATTTAGCGACCAGTATTGCATTAGATCAAGGTAAAACTGCCTTAGTGATTGATTGTAATATTTATAAACCTCGAATTGCTTCCTATTTGAAAAACGAGCCAACGCTCGGGTTAACTAATTTGTTAGCAAGAGACACTGATGCTATTACAGATATTATTTATCCATCTGGTATTCCTAGAGTTAGGGTGATACCTGTTGGTACGAATATTATTCATGCTGCAGAGCTCTTTTCTTCACTTAACATGCAAAATTTTATTAACTCAGTTAAAAACCGCTATCCAGATCGTTTTATCATTATTGATACACCCCCCATTGGCTTATACGCGGAAACTCAGATATTAGCTTCAATTTGTGATACCGCCATTTTAGTTGTTGGGTATGGTCAATCGAACTCTTCTCAAGTGGAAGCAGGCGTCGATGCAATCGGTAAAGATAAGCTAGCTGGATTGGTTCTTAATAATCAATAGTCGATAGTGTGAATATGAAATTAAAAAAATGTAGTTTTAAATTTATAGAAACGAGCTTAATGGCATTATTGTCAAGCACCGCTATTGCAAGTGATTTGCCTGCCTCTGTGAGTGATCGTTATATCTCATTGGGTATTGAGCATGCACAGAGTGATAACATTAATAAATCGAGTGTGAACAAAGAGTCAGGGTATGAGCAAACGATTGATCTTGGCTTGGGTTATTTTAATCAAACCGCGACCAATTTGACCGCACTCGATTACACTATTTCTTATTCAACTTATAGCGATGATGAAACTGATGATGAAAGCGATATCTCGGGTAGCTTAAATTTATCGCAGGAGATTTTTAGTAAGAATCTGATGCTTAATTTAAGCCATTTTAGGCGTTCATATTTACTCGACCAATCAAGCAGTGATGTACCTGAAAATAGTGGGGACAGGGATGTATTCACTGTCAATCCTGTCTGGATTATTCCTTATTCAAAACGCGCCGGATTTCAACTTAGTTATAATTATATAGCAACGCGTCTTAGCGATAATGATGACGATGATGCAGATCGTAATATTTTTGGATTGGCTTGGTACCATAAATTAAATACTAAAACTCGCTTCGAACTTTCTAGTGATATGAGTGATGTTGAATATCGCAATACAGGGGCCGACTATCAAGAAATTAGTGTTAATGCCTCTATCGAAGGGCAATTGGTTGCCGGTACTTATTTAGTACAATTGGGTTATAGCAAATTAAGCGATGATAACAGTGATGAAACTGGTGCTATTTTCAAATTAGCTTACCAATATCAATTCGCCAAACATAACCTTTCATTGAGCGCAGAAAGAGAGTTAAGCGACTCATCTTTAGGGTTAGGTCTTGATGTGGCTGATAATGAAAGTGAAGACTTTTCCGATAGCCAATTATTATGGATAGACAGGCTCCAATTAGATCATAAATTTATTATTACAAGCCGCTTAAACAACAATAACAATATTTTTTATCAACAAGAAAAAGATATAAATACCGATGAAAAAGATCCTCGCTGGGGTTTAAGTACAGGCTTCGACTTCAAAAACACTGAAAAATTAAATTCTTTTGTGTCGTTACAATATAGTGAGTCAACACTGGTTTCAGATTTCGATAAACAAATCACTAATGCCATCATAGGTGCAAAATACTTATTCCGTCCAAGGTTAAGTTTCTCATTGCAAGCTGAGTATGAAAAACAGTCTACAGCTAGTATCTCAAGTTATGATGAAATGCGTTACACAGCTAGAATTGAATTTAGGAATTAAGGAAAGATATTGAAAAATAAAAAAGCTGATACGTTACTGATAGTAGAAGATGATCTTGGCTTACAGACCCAATTGAAATGGCATTTTTCTGATTATAATGTTGTCATTGCCGCCAATCAAAAAGAAGCTATCTCTGCTATTCGTTTACATGAGCCTAAAGTCATGATCCAAGATTTGGGGCTGCCTCCCGATGAGGATGGTGTGACCGAAGGGTTTGAATTATTGCAGCAGGCGCTACATTTACATCCTTATATGAAAATTATTGTGATGACCGGCAATGAGGGTAATGAACATGCAATGCAAGCTGTTAAATTAGGCTCCTATGACTTTTATGCCAAACCAGTAGATGCAGATACCTTAGATCTTATCGTGCAACGTGCTTTTCATATCTATCATCTAGAAGAGAAGAATCGTCAGCTTAGCAGTCGCAGTCAAAAAGAATCAATGTTAAATGGGTTGATTGCTAGCGATACTAAGATGTTAAAAATATGCTCGATGATAGAAAAAATTGCTCCCACTGATGCGTCTTGTTTATTGATTGGTGAAAGTGGAACGGGTAAAGAAGTTATCGCTAATTCTCTGCATCAACTTAGTTTGCGAAAAGATCATAAGATGATAGCGATAAATTGTGCAGCTATCCCTGAAAACTTGATTGAAAGTGAACTCTTTGGTTATGAAAAAGGTGCATTTACCGGTGCGGTTAAAAGTACCGTCGGTAAAATTGAAATGGCGCACAAAGGGACCTTATTTCTTGATGAAATTGGTGATATGCCATTACACCTGCAAGCTAAATTATTGCGTTTTTTACAAGAGCGAGTAATAGAGCGTGTTGGCGGAAGAACGCAAATTAATATCGATACACGTATTATATGTGCAACCCATAAAGACTTAGAAAAATTGGTAGCTACAGGTGAGTTTCGTGAAGATCTCTTTTATCGTATTGCAGAAATTCAAATAGATATACCACCCTTAAGAGATCGTGGTTCAGATAAAATCTTATTAGCTAAATATTTACTTAACAAGTATGTAAAAAAACAGAAATTACAAATTATCGGTTTTTCGGAAGATGCGATAAATGGCATAGAAAATCATACTTGGCCAGGTAATGTGCGAGAGATGGAAAACAAAATAAAACGTGCAGCTATCATGTGCGATTTAAAATACATCAGTGCTTTAGATTTAGGATTAGTGAATGCCGATACGACACCGCTTAACCTAAAAGAAATTAGACGAAATGCAGAAGTAAGTGCGTTGAAGCAAGCATTAATTGCATCTGATCATAATGTTAGTGCGGCAGCAAAATCTTTAGGTATCACGCGACCCACGCTTTATGACCTAATGAAAAAATATGATATGCAATAATTAAAATGAATTTCAACTACCTTTTATAAAAGGGAATACCATGAAAAAACATACAACAGGCATTTTGAGTTCATTTGTATTAGTAAGCTCTTTGCTTATGGTTGGCTGCAATGGAGATCCTGAATCAGCCAATGTTGCTGATTTGACTCAATATACTCAGCAAGGCAAAACTTATTTAGAGCAGAGTCAATTTAAAGCTGCGATAAACTCTGCCAATAATGCCATTACTGCTTATCCCAATTATAGTGATGGTTATCTTATTTTGGCAAAAACCTATAATAAACTAGGGCAATCTAATCAATCGATTGAGGTTTTAAACGCTTATAAAGGCGATAAAAATGCAGATTATTACTTACTATTGTTAGAGTCTTATCAACGTAGTGGCAAGGTTATTTCTGCAAACAAGTTAATTGAGCAGCATGCTGATTTGTTATCTCAAGATGCTAATCAATTTAAGTTGTTAAAAGCAAAAATACTGTTACTTGAAGATAATGGTAAACAAGCATTGTCATTATTCAAAGAACTGCAGACGACATCAGGCTTCAAAAGTGAAGGTTTAATTGGTGAAGCACGCATTGCGGCAGCACAGAATAATAAGCAGAATGCGCTTTCATTACTTGATAGTGCATTACAAGTGGATGAAAAAAATATCGAAGGCTTAATGCTTAAAGGCTTTCTATTAATGGGTAAAGGAGATATAGAAAACGCCGAGAAGACATTATCTTATGCACTTACTGTGATCCCGTCATCTGATATTTTTACGCCTGAGCGTATTGGTATTCTAAGAGCGCTAACAAGTATTCTAACTTCACAGGGGCGTAGCTCTGAAGCTTTATTATACTCACGTATATTAAGTGATGAATTTCCAACAGCAACCACGATAAACGAGCACTATGCCTCTGCACAGGAATATTACAAAAGAAAAGAGATCGCAAAAGCAAAAAAAGAGCTTTATGAAATCTTAAAAATTGATGCAAAAAATAATAAAGCGTCGACTATGTTAGGTGTTATTTTATACACAGAGGGCGATATCAACGGTGCTGAAAAATACCTGTCAGGTATGATCGACCCTGAAGTGAATACGCCACAATTAACTCAAATCTATGCAATGACTCAGCTTAAGCTAAATCAGAGTAACGATGTATTAGCTATATTAGATGATGTGATTGACTATGAAAATCGACTTGATACGTTAACACTTTATACCATTGCTGCTATTTCAGAAAGTGAGTTTGATAAAGCTGATATCGCGCTTGCTCGAATCGCAAAACTATTTCCAGATTCTTCTCAACTACCTTTATTAACAAGTAGTTATATTACGGCTAAAACACCAGAACAATCACAACAAGTGCTTGATGTATTAGCAAAAGGTCTGCAAAAAAATGCTTCGGATTTTTCTTTGCAAACGGCTTATTTAAAAAAATTAATTGAGTTAAAGGAATTAGATAAAGCAGATCAATTTATTACTGAACTGGCTAAGAAAGAAGGTAGCGCGACACAAACACGCTTATTAGTTGCAAATTATTATCTATACCGTAATCAATTCTCGCTTGCTGAGGATCATTTTAATCGTATTATTGAAGAATCTGATAATGATGTGCAGGCTTATTACGGCTTAGCACAAAGCAAGCAAATTCAACAAGATTGGAAAGCGGCTTTTGAGCAATACGATAAAATAATTACGCTATATCCAGACCAATTAAGAGCTTATTATGGTGCGGTTGTTAGCCTTAAGCAGCAGCAAAAAGATCCTCTAACAGTTGGTACCTACTTATCCAATAAACATAAGGCTAATATTCTAGCGTTAGTATTAGCTGATTATCAGTATCAAAGTAATAATTTAACCGAAGCAGATCAGCTGGTTAAAACTGCATCAGATTTACCCGTTGAGTTAAAAGATAAAGCCGATCAATTACAACAACAAATAAGTAATGTAAGAATTATTATGGCAATGCAAGAGGGTAATTACCCTGTTGCGAGGGAGTTAACATTAGCGCAATTGCAATTAACGCCTGAACAACCATTGTTCTTAATTAGACTTGCTACAATTGAGACGCGTTCAGGGCAATATACGGAAGCTGATAAAGTATTGAAGCAGATAGAATCTATGTTGCCGGACAATCCTCAAGTTGTACTTTTACAGGCTCAATTAGCATTAGCACAGAAAGATAAAGTCAAAGCGGAGCAGTTATTAAAAGCTGAATGGAATAAAAGTGCAACAGAGGAAATTGCTCTTGAGTTATATAACTTTTATAAAGTTGAAGATAATGTAAAAGCGCGTGATTTATTAGCTAAATGGAAAGAAAAATCACCTAACAGTGTTTATGCAAATTTAAATGATGGCATGGTATTGCAAGGTGAAGGTAATAATACAGCAGCGATAGCGGCTTATGAGAAAGTTCTATCGGTTGCTCCTAATCAAGTAGCTAGCTTGAATAATGCAGCTTGGTTATATTCATTAAGTGGGGATCCTAAAGCCGAAGTAATGGCCGAAAGGGCTTATAAAGCCGCACCGAATAATGGTGCTGTTTTAGATACTTACGGTTGGATCTTATATCAGGCGGGTAAATATGAACAAGCAAAACCAATACTCAAAAAAGCGTTAGAATTAATGCCAAATGATGCTGAAATTAAAAAGCATTGGTCTTTAGTTTCTGAAAAATAATAAATTAGTTTAAAAAGTGATATTGTAAAAAGCCCCTCAATCGTTGATAAAATGATTGAGGAGCTTTTTTGTATAGGCGTCTAATGCAAATATTTAGTATTGATGTCAGGTCAATATCATTTGTTCAAGAATAATCATTTATTTGGTAAGAAGCTAAATTAAATCAATGGTATAGGTGTTTTTATAAAAAATATGAGCTCAAGAAAGAATAAGAAGATGTTAAAGATATACGTTCAATATCTTTAAATACGTTAAAGTCTAAAATTAAAAGCTGCTAGTCTTGATTTAATTAGTCTTTTAGAGTTTTATTATATTCGAGTCGTTTTATATAAAATAAAATGTAAGTTCACGAAATATCTAGTAATTATTCAGCACTCTAGCGTTATACTCCATTAATATTTTATTTATTCCTATTAACTAAAGGATTATCAATTATAAATTGCTTTATTTCTTCAGAATAAGTTAAATCGCAAAACTCACATATTCTTTGAATTTCAATCGTAGATTTATTTATGAAATTTTCATAATCCACTTCTATAAAGTTAGCATTACTTTTTTTCAATTCACTTTCAGCAAGTTGATTCAATTTATAAACTTGATAAGTAGTAAGTTCCAATTTCGAATGCTTAAATTCTTCAAAATTATCCTTTTCATCTCCTAACCCTTCCCACCAAATTTCATTGCTGTGGTCTTTTTTCCAAAAACCAACATTCATCAATGAATTAACAGTAGAATTAATTTCGCGTTTGACTCGAATGAAACAGGCATCCGGAAAAATTGATTGTAGAAAAATAACTCGAGAGGGGCCTGTGATTTTAAAAGCGAGTCTTTCTTTACCTTGCTTTTTAACAAGCTGAGTAAAATAATTTCTTATTATTTTCTTTTCTACTGCTGTTGCCTCTCTCTCTATAGTACTTTTTGAAAAAGAGCTACCCACAAGGTAATTCCACATTGGATAACTTTCATCAGCTTTAAATATATATTTGTTAAAAAAGTTCGTTTTATGTAATTGAGACTTTTTACCTTTTAAAGAAAAGTATTTATTATGAAAAAATTTTCTTAATAAATTTAAACTTACTATTTTCGGGAATTTATCACTGTAATTACTTGGCCAGGCTAAATCATTATGGGCTAAAATCGATTCAGCAATAATTGTTGTTCCCGATCTAGGCACACCTATAAAAATAATTGGTTTAATTAATACATCGTTCATTTAATTACCCTTTTACAACCCTGATGAAAAAATTTTTAGTAAATTTAAGTATATCAAAAAATTCTTTATTCTTTCGGCAATATTATTAAAGCATGATTTTTTTGCAAAAAAATGCTGATTATTAAACTAAAAAATATAACCCATGCCAGTAATTCTTCTGTTATGTAATTTCTAAAGTAAATGAAAAAAGTATCAAAACAGTTTTAACTTTACGTTACACATGCTTTTTCCAATAGGTCTGGCCATATGTTTTTACACATTCAATAAAGAAAAATATATTTTGTTTTAAAGAATAGGTTAGCTAAGGGATAGACCTTGATAACGATTATCATGAAATAATTCACCATAAATAATAAATTGGTAATCACCATGAAACAATACTCTCTGTCTTACAAGTAAAACGCTTCATTGATTACAGGTACAAAAACCTCATGTAATTAATTACTTATGGTTATAAATCATTGGCGTTACTTTTTTAAATACTGTAGCTCTTGAAATGTTTTACATTCTAAGAATGTGTTTTTTTGTAAAAACTCATCCAATTTACGCAGGGAATAAGGTGCAATACTTTTGGGATGTCCCATAATATTAAAAATACCTTCATTGTTATTTTCTTTTAAATGTACTTTCAATGCGCTTTGTAATTGACCTGCTTTAGCACCATCAATCATTACCGGGCCATAGGTACTTTTAGTTAACCGATCAATATAATATTGCTTATTGGCCACCATCGCTTGCCCATCACCAAAGGATTTAAATTGTTGGCTCGAGAACTTTTTATGGAAAGCTAATTTCCAAAAAAATAACGGTGATGTTTCAAAGGCGCTGATCGGTAATTCAACAAACTCACCAGATGGCTCCGGTAGCAATGGATCGTTAGAGAAAGTCCAAGAGGGTTGTTGTGGCATACCTTTAAAGTCAAAGTGTCTGGTTGGATCCGATGAATAACCCTGATTAAAGACCGTACTATCTAACCAAATTCCATTATTTAGCAAAGCCTGTTTAATTTTGATAAATGGCTGTAAGCACCAACCCCCAGCTCGGTAAGCAAAAATAGGACGATGGCTACACAGTTGTAATTCAGCTTTGTAAGTGCTTACTATCTCTTCTATTTCTTGTTCAGAAAAGTCATGTAAACGATAGCGACTTGTATCAATCTGCCAACCGGTTTGATCATAAACACTATCAAACCAATGCGGGTGAATATGCAGTTGTATATCGTGGCCTGCTTCGGATAGTGATAATAATTGTTTTTGAATCTCGTTATATTGTTCTTTAAGTTCAGAGAACTGATTGGAATACTCTTTTAATTTAACAAGAAAACCCGCATCGACAAATAAGCAAACTTTACTATTGTGTTTATCTAAAATAGTGATTAATTGCTTCGTAGGTTTCAGCATACAATTTTCAACTGAGCCTGGATTTTTACCAAAAAATAATTCGTAATCTAAGCTTATTAAATAGTCTACTGTCTGCATTGTTAGATTCCCTGTTATTTGTAGTGACTTAACGTAATAAAATGAGTATTTTATCTTTATATGCGGAAAAGATGGTATTAAATTGTGTTAATATTTACATCTTAATTTTGACTCCGTGAGATGGAAGCGAAAGCTGTCATTATATCAATAAGTTAAGTTTAAAATATTAGCGTGTAGTTAATTTGTGCAGTTCAATAATAACTATTGAACTTATTACTGAATTCAAGAACCAATAACGGGTTATAAAAGGTAGTTTAAAGCAGAGAACTATAGAAGTAGCTATGCTAATTTGCTTATTCAGAGTTGAAGTAACATAAACAATCATTATATTAAAATAATAGTAAAATATAACTGCTAAGGACAGGCAAATGACGGATGATAATCGCGTACTAAATGAACCTTTAAAACGATATAAGGTACAAGCGCCCACTATTAAAATGTTTGGTATCGATATCCATCCATTAGGCATGTCCCAATCCCTAGATATTATTAACGAATGTATCACTTCTAAACAATCTCTACATATCGGTATGTTAAATGCGGCTAAAGTAGTCAATATGAAGCGAAATCCTGCTCTTGGGGAGGATGTTACTTCATCAAATTTGATTCTTGCTGATGGAAGTGCAGTGGTATTAGCCAGCAAAATCCTCAATAAAAAATTACCTGAGCGAGTCGCTGGTATCGATCTCATGCATGGCATATTAGAGCGTGGTAATAAATTAGGTTATCGTGTTTTTTGTTTAGGTGCGACGGAAGAAATATCAGAAGAAATTGAACGTCAAATTCATAAACATTATCCTGGTGTTGTGCTTGCTGGGCGTCAAAATGGTTATTTTTCAGATGACCAGGAAGGTCAAGTCGCCGAGGATATCGCGGCGTCTAAAGCAGATGTATTATTTGTCGCGATCACTTCGCCTAAAAAAGAACAATTTATGGCGAAATGGGGCAATGTGATGCGAGTGCCTGTTGTACATGGAGTCGGTGGTTCATTTGATGTCTTCGCAGGCAAAGTAAAACGTGCGCCTCTCATTTGGCAAAAAATGGGCATGGAATGGTTATATCGCGTGTTACAAGAACCCGGCCGTTTATGGAAGCGCTACTTAGTCACCAATACATTGTTTATTGGTATGTTAGTAAAAGAAATGTTCAAACCAACAAAAGCGTAAAAGAAAAACATGACTCAACAAAAACAAAAATTAGTTTATCTCGCTGCTGCAAGTCATTCAGGCTCAACAATGACGGCGATGTTATTAGGTGCTCATCCAGATCTTTGCAGTGTTGGTGAACTAAAAGCGATACATTTAGGTGATAAAAACAGTTATTTATGTTCATGTAAAAAGTTAGTTGGGGAATGTGGTTTCTGGGAAGGGGTTGCGCAAAAAATGGCAGACAAAGGCCATGATTTCTGTATCTCCGACGCTAAAACTGATATTCGTACAGGCGCTACACCTTATATGTTAAGGCTATTGAGACCGTTGGTTAGAACGCCATTGATGGAACTCATTCGAGATAGTTTATTAACGTTATCACCAGTATGGCGCAAACAATTACCTTTTTTACAAAAACGTAATGCAGACTATGCGCGTTCAATTGCAGAACAAGCTAACGTTGATACCGTAGTTGACTCTTCAAAAATTGGTATACGCCTAAAATACTTATTAAAAAATCCAGCATTGGATATTAAAGTCATCTGGATTGTCAGGGATGGCAGAGGTGTCTCGCAGGCTTATAAAAACCCTTCAGAATTTGCCGATGCTAAAAATCCAAAATTGCGTGGCGGTGGTACAGGTCAAACTCAAGAACAAGGGCGAGGTATCGAAGTCGGCGCTCATGAATGGGTGCGTTGTAATCAAGAAACAGAAACCGTGTTAGCAACCATGCCAAAAGAAAACTGGGTACAAGTACATTATGAAGATATGTGCAATCACACTGAAAAAACCTTGGATGCACTATTCGAGTTTATTGGCGTCGACCCATCAAAAAAACGCTTAGATTTTAAAACCGTAGAGCACCATGTTGTGGGCAATGGCATGCGTTTAGATGATTCTGAAGAGATCATATTAGACGAACGCTGGAAAGATCAATTGAGCGAAAACGAGTTAGCTAAGTATTTCCAAGTAACTGGTGATTATCATCAAAAAATGGGTTACATGGAATAATATTAATGGGAGATATTAACAAAAAAGTAAAGGTTGAAGATCTTACTGGGCAAAGTCGTTTTGCATGGAACTTAATGGTGAGTTGGATAAGCCAACTTGTTCTTATTTTTTCTGGTTTTATTATGCCTCGTTTGGTAGATGACCAAGTCGGACAAGCTGCCTTAGGCATATGGGACTTTGGTTGGTCATTTGTCAGTTATTTAACCTTGGTCGGATTAGGAATGGGAGCTTCTTTTAATCGCTATATCGCCAAACATCGTGCTGCTGATGAATTGACGTTACTGAATCAAGTTGCCAACTCAGCGGTATTTGTACAAATAATTTTCTCCGGGGTAACAATTCTTTGTACGGTACTGTTTTATTATTTAGTACCTGCCTATTTTTCTGAGTCGCTCGGCCAAAATACCGAAACTGCACAATCAGTCGTCTTATTTTTGGGATTAAGCGTAGCAGTGCGAATGAGTTCAGGCTCTGCCAGTGGTTTACTAACAGGCTATCATCGTTGGGATATTCACAATGCGTTGCATGCGGGTGACAGCATCCTTTCTATTATATTGATGGTTACCGCCTTGTTTTATACTGACTTAGGCGTTGCGGGGATGGCAATCGGTTATTTGCTATCGACCATTATTTTTGAATTTTTCCGTTTTGTGTTAGCAAATAAAGTTTGTGTAGAATTTAGTTTTAACTTACGAATGGCTAACTGGTTAACCTGTAAAGCTATGCTGAAATTTGGCATTAAAAGTATGCTCTCAAATATACCACCTATTTTGTTACTTCAAACAATCAGTATTTTATTAGTGAGTGCCATTGGGCCCGCTGCTTTAGCTGTTTTTGCTCGACCAATGGCATTAACAAAGCAAATAAAAACGTTTATGACAAAGTTTACAATGATGTTAACACCTACTACTGGATCAATGCAGGGTGCGGGTGATATTAAAGCAATTCAAGCATTATTTATTTCTACCACTAAAATGAGCTTTGCATTTGCTTTACCTAGCTTAGGATTTTTAGTTGCCTATGGGGATATTATTCTTCAATATTGGATGGGACAAGAATATGCTTTGTGGTCTTTGGTTATGATTTTATCATTTGGTCAATTATTACCCATGGGACAAGATACTTCTATCCGTGTACTAATGGGAATGGATCAACATGGTCGCATTTCAGTTATTGCCTTTTTTGCTATTTTTGTTTTGTTTGGTGTTGGACTTCTCTTTTCTGGGCTCAGTAATTGGGAGTTAACAACCGCTGCATTATTATTTGTGATTCCAATGAATATTGTATATGGCTTCATTGTGCCGATTTATACCTGTAAAGAGCTAAAGTTGTCTTGGTTTAGCTATGCTTATAATACATTTATTTTGCCATTAATTTATGCATTACCTTTTTTTGCATTAATCGCATGGTCGCGTGATGCTTACCAATCAGTAAATTGGGTTGCTGCTACTGTTATTTTCATTGCAGCTAATGTAGTCACACTTGCTATTTATTATGTGTATTTAGTGCCGTTTAACGTAAAGCAAAAGTTGCTTATTCGTTTAAAACTTCAATCATGAACTTGATCAAGGTGTAATCATTATGTCAGTCACTTTACGAAAATACCCTTACCCTTATCAGGCTATGCTAGCTATCTGTAGTGATTTAGATGAAACGCCCAATAAAGCCATTTATTTCGAAACTGCTCGTTACTTAAATACAACGGAAGAAACCACTTTAGGTAAAGGCGTTGGATTAGAAGTCGGCAATACTATTTACTTTGATATGCCAGAACATAATTTTTCGTATACCAACACAGATGATGATGGTCGGAATAAAATTCATCAATTGATAAATTCAGGGCACATCGACTGCCTGCATTCCTTTGGTGATTTTGTTAATAATAGAACGCTTATAGAACAACACTGGAAGACCATTCAATCAGGTGAACGAAAAATTGAAGTATGGGTCGATCATGCGCAAGCCCCGACTAATTTAGATAATGATATTATGAAGGGGCAAGGTGCAGAGCCCGGCAAACCGGCTTATCATAGTGATTTAACGGTTCAATCGGGTACGCTAGCTTTCATTTGGAAAGGACGCGTAACGAGTTGCGTCGCGCAAAATGCCAAGAGAAGTTATCGCGCTGTGTTTAATAAAAAGCAAATAAAAGCAAGTCTTAAAACGATGACGTTAGAGTTTATTAAAGGCTGGTTAGCAAGGTTTGGTAATAAAAAATATGCGATGCATAAAGATAATAAAGTACTCCGACAATCGACATTAGTAGATGGCACGAAGATTAATGAGTTTATGCGTTGTAATCCTGCATGGGGTGGTGTTTCTTGTTTTGATCAAGCTCGTGGTATACATCATGTATTAACCAAAAAAGTGCTCGATACGTTAGTGGATAAAGCGGGATGCAGTATTTTATATAGTCATTTAGGCAAAGTTCACTCTGTGGCTGAGCCTTTTACCCAAGATACACGTCAAGCATTTGAGTTGTTAGCAGAATATCAGCAACATAATAAGATTTTAACTACTACTACACGCCGTTTATTGGGTTATAACCGTACTCATGAATCACTTGAATTTGCCGTTAAAACGGTCGGAGATGAAACTCATATTCACCTTAGTACTGAGTATGAAGGGGATGATCTTCAAGGGTTAACTTGGTATGTAGAAAAACCTGAGCACGTTAAATTGTATATTAATAAAAAATTCAACGATATAACCATCAATCAGCCTGATATTAGTGGTAAACCGAGTATCTCTATAAAATGGTGCCAGTTAACTTTTCCTGATATTAATATTTAAACTAATTTGAGCTTAACTATGTATAACATCAAACTATTTGTCGGAAGAGCTGTTTTATTTTCTCTTTATTCCATGATTCGTATCTTTTCTTTCCTGCCTACTAAAAAGCAGAAAAAAGAAGGCAATGTCATTGTGTTAACAGGCACTTTCTATTCTAAAAACTGGATCGATGCTCATTTAGTGCCTTTGGTGACGTGTTCGAGTGTTAAACATGTTTATATAGTATCAAATAACATGAGCTATAATTTGGAAGGGTTAAGTGTCATAACACCTTCGTCTACTTTATCTCGTTTAATCGGCTCAACGTTAGCAAGACTTGTTACGTTTTTCATATGCTCATTCAAACACCGGCCAGACTATATAGGTGGGTTTCACATTCTATTTAACGGTACGTTAGCTATTTTATTTTCTAAACTTCTACAATGTAGGTCGATCTACTTTAGTGTTGGAGGTATTACTGAAACATTAGAAGCCGGAAAAACAGAAAATAGCTTTTTTAAATTTTTAGATGGTAAAGATAAATTTTTAACCGCTACTATTTGTAAAATAGCTTCAGTTTCATCTGTAGTAATAACAATGGGGAATGGAGCAAAAACATTTCTTGCTGAGAAGGGGGCTAACCCTAAAAATATTCATGTTATTTCTGGAGCAATTGCAGCTGATAAATTTTATCCAGATAAAACCATAGTTAGTGAATATGATATTGTTTTAACGGCAAGATTATCCAAAGTGAAACAAGTAAATTTATATTTAGACATCATTAAAAATATAAAGGATAAAGAAGTTCAGTGTAAAGCTTTAATTATTGGAGATGGCCCTTTGTTATCTGAATTGAAGGCTTATGCGAAGAGTTTAGATATTGAAGATAGAGTCTATTTTGCAGGACATCAAGATAATGTTTTGGATTGGCTGCAAAGGTCTAAAATATACGTATTAACTTCTCGTTCAGAAGGTTTAGCATTATCCATGCTGGAAGGTTTAAAAGTAGGTTTGCCTGCAATAGTGCCTAATGTTGGCGACCTGTCTGATGTGTTAGTTGATGGTTATAATGGCTATCTTATAGAAAACCACAGTATCGAAGACTTTTCAGAATCTATTATTACATTATTGACAAACCCAATTTTATTATCAGAGTTTTCAGATAACGCAATTAAATCGACACAACGTTTTGATTTAACTGTTATACAGCAGCAGTGGAACAATCTATTTACCTCGGAAAATAATTAATATGAAACAAGCATTTTCTAAAAAGAACCTATGGAATGCAATGCCTGACTCAGTAAAAACGCTAGCTGGTAGTTTACTTTCATTTATTCCATTACCTTACCTGATTGGTAAAAAATTTCGCGATACTACTAAATTGATTTTATCTGCAGATAGTTGGTCTAAAAAACAAGTAGAGCAATATCAATTAAGTAAATTAAAGGAGCAAGTGTTAGTTGCCTATGAAAAATGTCCAGCCTATAAAAAATTATATGATGATGCCGGTATAAATGTATCTCTGTTGCAAACACTCGATGATTTTAAGGTATTACCATTTATCGATAAAACCTTCATTAATAACAATGTTGATGATTTATTATTGGTAGATAAAAATAGTGCTAATGTTGATTATATTACGACAGGGGGCACTAGCGGAGTGCCATTAACCTTTTATATTAATGCCGAACGTTCGCAAATCGAATATGCATACCTTGTTGATGGGTGGAAAAAAGCAGGCTTTAAACTCGGTGATATTAAAGCAGTATTGAGAGGGCGTGTAACCAGTGAAAAAAATAGCGAGAATAGAAGTTACGATCCAATCTTTAAAGAACATTATTACAGTAGTTTCCACACTAGTGATAAAGATATGGCTGCCTATGTCCAGCATCTGAAGTCTCTAAAAAAATGTTTTTTGCATGTATACCCCTCTTCTGTATACCAACTTGCTAGATATATTAAAAAAAATAATATAATTATCACTAATGTCCAAGCTATTTTAGCGGAATCAGAGAATGTTTATCCTGAGCAACGTGTGTTTGTAGAGTCTGTTTTTAATTGTCGATATTTTTCCTCTTACGGGCATACAGAAAAACTAGTTGCGGCTGGTGAGTGTGAACACTCTTCTCATTATCATGTCTGGCCTACTTATGGTTATTTTGAGTTAATAGATGAGCAAGGTAATGTCATTACAGAAAAAGGGCAAGTTGGTGAAATTGTCGGTACTGGGTTTATTAATACAGTAATGCCTTTTATTCGTTATAAAACAGGGGACTTTGCGGAGTATGTTGGCGATTTTTGTGATAAATGTAAACGTAATCATTTAATCATTAAAGATATCCGAGGGCATCGAATACAAGAACATTTGATTACTAAGGACAATAATACTATCTCATGGACTGCGATTAATATGCATGACGACACTTTTGATGATGTCCTTCAATATCAGTTTTATCAAGATACACCTGGAGAGGCAATTATTAATATTGTGGTTAATGAAGTTTTCTCGGATAAGCATAAAATGAGAATTGAAGAAAACATAGCTAAAAAATTAGCAGGTCAAATATCGGTTGAAGTTCAAGTCGTGAAAGCTGTTAAATTAACTGAGCGTGGTAAATCGGTGTTTGTAGATCAAAGAATAAAATAACATTTATTTTATTCTTTGATTAGTTTTACTTAACTTTAAACTTCTCTTTATATGGATTTTCATTTTGATTCGAATAACCTTATTAACCTTACTTATTAGCTATTTATGTGTGTCTGCTTGGAAAGATTGGTTTAAAGCGGCTTGTTGGCTTGTGTTATTAATGTCTATTTTCCAACATCCTGATATGCCTAAGTCCATTGCAAATATTCCTGGATTGAATCATTGGAACTTTCTATTTTTAAACGTAGTCTTTTCATGGCTAATAAATCGAAAAAAAGAAAAAATATCTTGGGAAATGCCTCGACATCTTAATTTTTTATTGTTTTTTTATAGTGTAGTTATTGTAGTTAGTGTAATTCGTTATTTAAACGATCACTCTGGCGTAGATGAATTAATCGCAACCTTTGGCGGGTCCGCTGATTTAGGTATTTCCGCTATCAACGAATATTTAATTAATTGTTTTAAATGGGTTATTCCTGCAATTATAATCTTTGATGGTTGTAGAAGTAAAAAGCAATATTTTTTTGCTGTAACAATGTTAGCTTTAATGTTTTTTCTGCTCGCTTTACAAGTTGTTAAAGCGATGAAATTAGGGTCGTTAACTATGGGGGGGGATGCATTACAATTGAAAGCGTTAAAAATAATTTCTAATAGCGTTGGTTTTCATCGTGTGAATATCTCAATGATAATGAGTGGTGCTTTTTGGGCTGTTTTTTGTTTGAAAGAATTTGTTAGTCGCAAATATTTCTTTTTGCTAATTATCCCTGGATGCATAATGATTTTTTTAGCGATGGCGTTAACAGGTGGGCGAACTGGTTACGGTACTTGGTTAATTTTAGGTGCATTTTTCTGTCTTTTCAAGTGGAGGAAATACTTGTTACTTGCACCTGTTTTACTTTTTTTGATTGTTATTGTAGCTCCTTCTGCTATCGAACGTTTGACACAAGGTTTCACATCAGAGAATAATGATGAATTTAGTCAAGAGACAGATGTAAACTTTCACGGTGAAAACGTTGATATGGCTTCAGTGACTTCTGGTAGGGTAATTGCTTGGCCTTTGGTCTGGGAATCCATTAAAGAGGCTCCTTTCTTTGGCTCTGGCCGTGAAGCAATGCAAAATTTGGGCATTACAAGGAAAATAATGTTAGAACATGGGGAAGGGGAGCTTTTTCCACACCCACATAATGCATATTTACAATTGTTACAAGATAATGGCTTTATTGGGGCAATTCCAATATTTATATTTTATTTAATTATGGTTAAATACTCATGGAGTTTATTCAGAGACAATAACAATAATTTATATATAGTCACAGGAGGGATTAACTTGGCGCTCTTACTTGCATTCTTGATAGCTTCAACAGGTAGCCAAACATTTTATCCTAGAGAGGGAGCTTTAGGAATGTGGGTTGCAATTGGGCTAGTTTTAAGAGTTTATATCGAAAGAAATAAGCTATCTAAAGGAATGAGAAGCTCATTATTAGAAGAATAATATTATATTATCTGCTGTGTGAAGTTTTGTGCTAATGCTACTATGTTGATAAGGTTACGTTTAAACGTATGCATTGTGTTGGCACAATTAAATATTATTTAAATGGAACTTATAGAACAAGTTTTAACGATGCAATTTTAATTTAATAAATTTCTGATTATTGAAAATCCTTTATTTTAGTCTTCATAAACCAATGCCTGCATTTTGCAATAGGTAAAGGTATGAATTAAACAATCTTCATTAGTTGGATGCTTTCATTTAACAAAGATTATTTAACTTTTTGTTTGTATCTTAAGGGGCTACTTTTATAGTTACGCCACTTGGATTATTAGGTTTACTTGAAATATTTATATCAGGGTTTGTCCCATCCATTTCAAATGGCCCAATGTCCACTGAATATCCTTCAATTCTTGAATTATTTAGTATGTCTTTATCTAGTTTTATTGTGGAATTTGTTGCAACTGCAAGCTCTGTATTCAATTCTGTAAAAACATCATCACCAACATCCCATAATATTGATTCATTAAAACCTTCTGAAATAAGGCTGTCTATATCTAATGGTGTATTTTCAAACATTCCTGAGTAATTTTTACTTATTACCCCTTTATTTTCAACTTTATTATTTAAATGGTCATCTAAGGTAAATAAGGTAGTAATAACTGTACTTTTAAACTTGATATTTAATTCGTCAGATGGGAAAAAATTGTGTGATAAAGTTAAACTTGGCTGTTCATCATGATGTTCTGTCCATATATGATAGCCTTGTTGATTGTCTTTATGTCCATTATCAACTTTTGCTATCACGTTATTTTTAATTTTAGTGGTTCCCGATGTTGCTGAAATGTTAATTCCATTCGGTGTGTTATAAGTTAAATTATTATAGATGAAACGCTCGTCACCTCCCTGTATATGAATGCCCGCGCTTTCCCAGGCCGAGGAAGTGCCGATATTAGACTCGGTGTGAACGTCATATATAATGTTTCCCACTATATATACTTTAAAAGATACATTATCTATATTACTAGTACTTGCTATGCGAATCCCATACTCTACATCGCGTATACGATTATTAATAATCCATAATCCTTTAGGTTCATATTGAGCACCTAATCCTTTGGCTGGAGACCATGCTGTACTTATAATATCATGCACATAGTTAGTTGAAAAAACCACATTTGTTGCATATTTCACCCATAAACCAGATTGTCTGACATTAAAAAATTCATTTTTACCTGCATATATGTTGTGGCTAGCATCAACAGGTGGTCGTGGATTTATTTGTAAACCGCTTCCTGATGCATTATATCCAGTATTTTCAAGTATCCATACATTAGATGTGTACCCAGTTGACGCCATTAAGCCTGCATCAATATCTGTAGTTGAATTAATATCTCCAGCATCACTTATTGTATTTTTATAAAGAACTACATTTGTTGATTGGCTGCTTTCAGCTCCTTTTACAGATAAAAGTTCTCCATTTTTCATATCTAGAGTTCCTATCACTGTGCTATTTTTTACAACAATATTATTTGCGGGGTAACCAGAGGCTAAAGAACCAACTTGTATTTTTGAATTTTCTGTTACATTTAATTTAGTAAGATAAACATTGTCTCCCCACACAAGAACAGTCGATTTAGTGAAGTTAGCTTGTTCATCTTGTGCAGTAGTAACCCAGACTGGTCCTGATTGATTAGCAACCCATGGCTCATTACTACCTGTTCCATAAATTTTAATCGCTCCGCCACTAGCATATGAGTAATTTCCACTGATTTCTACATAAGACCCTTGTGGCAAAACTTGGGGGATTGTCTTTCTAGGGGCGTCAGGAGTTCCATATTTTAAGGAGTCATTACCTTTATCATATTTAATGTAATAGTATCCTGCTTGTTCAACTGTCCAATTAGATGGGCGATCAGGTGCTTCTTGTGTGAAGTTTATATTTGTATCTGGTATGCCTACTGGCATAATATAGTTGCTTGCAAATGAATATGAGCTAAACATTGCGATAATTAATAAAACAATTTTACTTTTCATTCTTATCTCCTCGAGTTAGGGGCTTTTGTTCGTTAGAAGTTTAGCAGTGTTTTATTTATTTGCCTTGTCATAATAACAATCGAGTGATAATGCCGCTATCCAGCCCTCTATTTTCAATTCACAACTTGCGTTTTCAGACTAAATTCAGGACTTATTTTTTATGGTGTTTTTGGGAGTTCATAGGCATTATTCATATTGTATATTATTTGTAACCTGTTCTAACTCATACATAACGGTGGCATTCGAATGAAGACGATAATGAAATGTTTTTTTTTATTTTTACTCAATAATTTAGGTATTCTAAAATTTTTACATTTTAAAAATCGAAAAAAAATATGTGTGTTAATGTTACATGGTGTTATGGCTCCGCACAATCAAACGACTTGGATCCCTTTAAGACCTCAGTTATCCCCAACAGAATTAGAAAGAATACTCCGAATATTGTCGGATTTTTATCAATTTATAACGGTTGATCAAGCGTCGGACATGCTCTCTGGAAAAATTCCGCTTGTTGATAATGCAATGCTTATTACTTTTGATGATGGTTATCGTAATAATTTAGACTTCGCATTACCTATCTGTAAAAAATTCAATATTAAACCCATTCTATTTGTTGTAACAGACCATGTTGATTCTCAATTACCTTTCTGGTTCGATCGCTTAGATTATGCATTGCAACAAAATATGGGGGAGTTAATAACATTTTCATTCAAAGGGAAAAAATACAGTTTCGATGCTACTTCACGAAAAGCCCTAATTCAAAGTTTTAAAGAGTTCAGGGATAACTGTAAAGCTGAATTTACTAATGATATTAAAATGGGGCAATTGTTTACCGCACTTTCTGAATTTCTTGAAGTTCGTTCTGGTATGGCGTTAAAAGACTTGTCAGAACACGATGATTGGACGGGAATTGTTTCTTGGAAGCTGTTGAATGAAGCTGTTAAAGCTGGTGAATTAGATATAGGGAGCCATACTGTTAATCATTGGCGTTTGGATAGTCTATCCGAAGAAACCCTTGAATCACAACTAACTCAATCAAAAATATGTATTGAGACTGAATTGTCAGTAAAATGTCATTATTTTTGCTATCCTAACGGAAATTATAACGTTACAGCGACCTCTTTAGTCAAAAAAAGTGGCTATAAAGCAGCATTCTCAACTGATGTTGGGTTATGTAAATCAAAGGATGATTTAATGACGTTAAAGCGTTTTAATTTTCCTTCACATAAGACAAAAGCTGCATTAATGTATTTACTTAATTCTTGATTATAAATATAAGTTATCTATGTTTATTTATCGAATCCACCCATATTATTAAGGTTAAAAATTATCATGTTAAATATATGTCTTGTTGCTCATTTTGCATATGGAGCTATTACTGGCGGTAGTCAGGGCTCAATCGGGGGGGTAGAAAGGCAAACTAGTTTAATGGCTAAATGGTTAGTTGCAAGAGGGCATAAAGTTTCTTTATTAACCTGGTCAGAAGGATCAGAACAAGATGAAGTAATTGATGGGATTCATGTTATAAAAATTTGTCCAATTGACGATGGGTTACCCGGTATTAGATTTTTTCATCCAAGGTGGACTGGCTTGATTAGCGCAATGAAACGGGCTGATGCTGATGTATATTATCAGAATTGTGGTGAATACATTACTGGGCAAGTTGCTATGTGGTGTAAGCGAAATAATAAAAAATTCTTATACTCATTGGCTAATGACTCCGATGCAGATGTTAAAATGCCGGTAATGAAAACTTATCGTGAGCGGATACTATATCGATATGGCCTTTTAAATTCTGACTATATCCTCTCTCAAACTAAGAAACAGATGAAATCTTTAAAGGAGGGGTTTAATTTAGATTCTGAAATTATGCCAATGCCATGTCCTGGGCCAAACAATGATGAATATCAGAAATTAATATTCAATAAAGATAAACCATCCATTTTATGGGCTGCACGTATTCATAAAAGCAAGCGTTTAGAGTTGTTTTTAGAAGTTGCTAAAGAGATACCTGAATATCAGTTTGTCGTTGCTGGCAGCACTCCAAGAGAAGATGATTATTTTAAAGGTCTTTTGAATACAATGAATGCATTACCTAATTTAACTTATTTGGGGATGGTTTCACGTAAAGACATGCGAAACTTATATCATAATAGCACTGTGTTTTGTTGTTCTTCAATTTATGAAGGATTCCCTAATACCTTTTTAGAGGCTTGGAGCCAAGGATTACCGATCGTTTCGACATTTGATCCTGATTATTTGATTCGAGACAGAGAGCTAGGTTTCGAAGCGATTACAAAAGATGACCTTGTTCGAGGTATTAAAAAGCTTTGTTCAGATCAAACGTTGTGGCAACAACACTCTGATAATTCAAGGGAATATTATCAAAAAAATCATTCTGTTGATCAGGTGATGGAAAGGTTTGAGGCTATATTTACTGACCTTTCTAATAAAGGTTCTTAAAAATGGCAATCAAACTCGCATTTATAACGCAATTCCCGATTGATATAAATAGACCTCATGGCGGAGTTGAAGCGGTCAGCGTGAACCTTATTCCGTCTTTATCTAAATATTCAGAATTTGATATTCATGTCGTTACTTTATGTGCCAGCACTCAAAAAGCGACTATTACCAATGTTGGCAATGTAACTATTCATCGTTTACCTAAGCCTGCAGGCAGTGAACTTAAAAATGCGCTAGGCGAAGGTAAAACATTAATTGAAAGCAAGGTAATAAGCCTTTCACCTGACTTGATTCATGTACATGATACCTACGGTATTATGGTTAATGAGCTTTTGATTCCTAAAGTGTTTACGGTACATGGTTTTATCTATGCTGATACCTTATTAGCGAAGGGAAAGTTTAAATTCTTACGCTCTAAAATATGGGAGTTTATCGAGAAAAGAAGTTGGTCAAAGCAACCTAATATTATTTCAATTAGTCCTTATGTTCGGGAAAGATTAAGTGGTGTTACCAAAGCAAATATATTTGATATCGATAATCCTATTTCAGATTCATTTTTTAAATTAAATAGGGAAGAAGTGGCTGGTACTATTTTTACCTCTTCAGTACTTACTCCTCGTAAAAACCCTATTCAATTAGTTAAAGCGGTTGCCTTGTTAGTTAAAAAGGGTATTAATGTACAGCTGAGGATTGCTGGAAGTGTCGTTGATGAAGAATATGCCAGATTACTTGATACAACCATTAAAGATAATAACTTGCAGGACCAGGTTGTTTTATTAGGCCGAATTAATATCACGCAAATTCAAGACGAATTATGCAAAGCCTCGATATATGCATTAGCCTCTTTAGAAGAAAATTCTCCGATGGGTATTGAAGAAGCTATGGCGGTGGGAGTACCAGTGGTAACCTCAAATCGTTGTGGTATGCCCTATATGGTTAAAAATGGGGAAACAGGCTTTTTAATTAACCCCTTTGATGAAAAGGATATTGCGGCTAAATGTGAGCGTATTCTGACTAATCCTGAATTAGCGAAAAAAATGCAGGATAAATCACGACAATTAGCATTAGATTTGTATCACTCAGATCAGGTCGCAGCGAGAACTGTTGCTGTTTATCATGAAGTTTTAATGCATGAATAAAATATTAAATCGCTTTGGAGCACTTCTTTTGTTTAAAAAAAACTCTATCCATATCTTATTTTTTGTTCCCTTAGTTATTCTTTTATTAGCTAATCTTCCTGCTTTATCAACTATTTTTGATGAGTGGAATAGTGATGGTCCTTATAGCCACGGCTTTTTAGGCATATTTGTTGTTATATATGCTTTTTGGATCAAGCGTAAATCGATTACATTAAGTAAAAACACAACTACCTCCTTTATTATTTCTAGCATTGGATTGTTAGGTAGTTTACTGGTTAATCTTGTTGCTATGCTCGCTAGTATTCAGCAATTACAATTACTGGCTTTATTTTTTATTATTCTATTTCTATTTAGTGCTTTATATGGTCTTAAAACACTTCAAGCCTGTGCATTACCTTTTATCATGTTGTTTCTTATATTTCCTGTCTGGAATATTTTACAATTTCCACTGCGTGAATTATCTACTGCTGCAGGCCAATGGGGGCCAGAGTTAATTGGTATTCCGGTCGGTCGAGACGGTTACCGCTTATCAACAGCTGGTGGTTTGTTTGATGTTGAGCCTGCTTGTTCTGGTTTGGGCTTTTTCATGGTATCGGCATTATTAGCATTTTTTGTTAGTTTTATTAATAAATTATCGCAGAAAAAAACACTTACTTTTTTAATTATTTGCTTAGTTATCGCCGTGTTAGCCAATTGGTTACGTATCATTATTATTATCGTTGTTGGTACGTACACTGAGATGAATCACTTTATAGTGCATGACCACTTAACCTTTGGTTGGATTGTGTTTGCGCTTTGTTTATTGCCACTTATTTACATTGCACGTACTTACTTTGATGATAGTGCCATTGTTAATAACAAGGCAGTGGACTCGTTACCTGCAAAACAAGTAGATGTTGTTAACAAAACACATGCCCTCACTGCCATTACTTTACTTATTGTGTTTATTGCGGCGACTTACTGGATCCCTTCTCGATTTAATGAAAATTATGCGTTCACTGTGCCTACTTTAAGCAATTACGAGATGGCAGGCGAAAGCAAAAGCTATAGCCCTAATTGGAAGCCTTATTCGCAGGGGGCAAGTAAAGAGCGTTTCTTTTATTATGTAAAAAAGGATGTGGGCTTTCAAGTCTATCTGGCTGATTATGTTAAGCAAGAACAAGCTAGTGAAATGATCTTTGTAGAGAATTATCTTTACGATGATCAATTTTGGCATGATGTTGAAGATAAAAAATTATCTTTACTCGATAATCAATACTTGCAACAGGCAAACTTAGTTGTGGTTCAGCGTTCACAGGCGCGATATCGCATGATTGCATCTTGGTATGTTATTAACGGTGTGATCACGAGTGACAAAAAGAGAGCCAAACTTGCTGAAGTACAAGCTGCTTTGGTTGGTCAACCTGGCGCAACACTTATAGCCGTTGCATTAGATTACGATGCTCAAAACAGTGCGTTAGCGGAACAAACATTGAGTGAGTTTATTCATTCATATCTTAATCCTTAGTATTCATACTTTAACCCTTAGTATTCATAACTTAATCCTTAGTATTAATAATTAAAGAGTTTAACCACATAAATGCAGCCTATTACTTGGTATATCAAACGAATTAAAATGATGTCAGTTGACGAAGTCACTTGGCGAGTAAGTTCTTTAAGTGATGCGTGGATTGAACGATTACGCGTTCAGTTTAACTGGGTACCTAAAGTTCAATATACTGAGCGATATGACCCACAGGCTACGTTTAAGCCTGGCTTTAGTGTGTTTGAAGGGCAAGTCGCTGAATATGACGATGCTTGGAAAGCGCCTTTATTAGCTAAAGCTGAATCAATCATTTCGCATAAGTTAAGTTATTTTGACTTGCAAGATCATCACCTTGAATCACCTATTAATTGGCATAAAGATCATAGTGCTGGGATTTACTCAAACCTTGGTCATATTCTTTCCGTTAACTACCGTGATTTTAAGAATAATGGCGATTGTAAGTTAGTTTGGGAACCTAATCGTCATCATCAAATGGTAGTTTTAGCGCGTGCTTATAAAGTCACCGGTGAACTTAAATATGCACAGGCTGCTGTGCAGCAAATTACTCACTGGTTAGATCAAAATCCTTACGGCAAGGGGATGAACTGGCGTAGCCCGTTAGAGCTATCTATTCGCTTGATTAGTTGGGTATGGACGATTGATTTAATTAAAGATTCTGAATTATTTGTTGGTGATTTTAAAGAACGATTATTAGAAAGTGTTTTTTTACATTGTCGAGATGTAAGTGGTAAGTTTTCTCAAGGTACTTCTGCCAATAATCATTTAGTTGGCGAAGCGGCGGGTGTTTATATTGCTGCACGCTATTTCACTATGTTAAAAGATGCACCGCAATGGCAACAAAAAAGCAAAGCGGTATTAGAAAATGAAATTCAGGCACAAACCTTCAATGACGGCTGTACCAAAGAGCATGCCTTTAGTTATCAATTCTTTGTGTTTCAATTTTATCTGTTTACGGCATTAGCGGGTAAATGGAGTGAAGATGATTTTTCACCTGCGTATTGGCAAACGCTTAAGAAATTAAGCCAGTTCATCGCAATTATTGCAGAAGGTGGTGAGCATTATCCAATGTTGGGCGATCAAGATGATGGTTATGTTATTGATTTAGGAGATCATGTTCATAATATTAATGCATTATCGGATATTGTTAGCCATTTTTATGATGATGAAATCTTTGCTCAAGGTAAAAAACAACCGAGTGAATCTGCATTTTGGCTATTTAATAATAGACAACAGCCAACGACTCAAGCATCGACTAAAGAACACGAACTTAACTCATTTGCGTTTACTGACTCAGGTTATTATTTATTGCAGGCTGGCAAAGTGAGTGAAGGTAATCAAGCAAGTGTATTAGTGGATGCTGCTGAGTTAGGTTATACGGCAATTGCTGCTCATGGCCATGCCGATGCACTGAGCTGTGTGGTGCGTATTAATCGAAATGATTTGTTTGTTGATACAGGAACCTATGATTATTTTAGCTTTCCACAATGGCGTAATCATTTCCGTAAAACCCAGGCGCATAATACTGTCGAAATTGACGGCTTAGATCAGTCTGTTATGACCGGGCCTTTTATGTGGGAGTCTCATGCCCAAGCCTCTTGTTGTAAGTGGCTGCCTAGTGAATTGGGTGGCGAACTGGTCGCTGAGCACAATGGTTATCAACGTTTAGGTTCTCCGGTAACACATCAACGTAGTATTAAACTGAATGTGTTAGAAAAGCAGATTGATATTACGGACGAACTTAAAACACAAGGCCAACACGATATTGTTATTTATTTTCATTTTTCTGAAAATTGTCAGAATATTGAGATTAGTAATGGCGTTTGTCATTTGTTGTTGGGTAATGATCAAATCACCATTAAACTGCCAGAAAGAAGCTCTGTAGAGCTAATTACTGGTGTGGAGAGTGAAGATAAACAGACGCCATCATTGGGCTGGTTAAGTCGTGGTTATCATCAGAAAGTGGCTATTACTACGTTAGCTATATCTGCTCACATTAGTGAAGATAGAGCATTTACAACAAGCATCTCATGGGGTGCTTAACTGTTTTCTATTAATTACTTAATGATTAATTTCATAAGTAGAAACGTTTTTTAGTTCTCTTGAATTCAAGTGGTAAGTGCTTAAATCCTCATTAATGCCTATTTATAAGGGGTTAAAGTACCTGCCTGTTGGCCAGATAGTCATGACATTAAATATGATGTTTTTGATTGAATTTGGCCAAATCATTAAGTTATGTCCATTGCGTTTTTCAGCGAGCCAGCGTCTTTTATGATCTGTATATTGACCTAGAAAGTCGTAATCTGTAAGCCCTTCTTTTAAACACTGCTGAAAAACATGATAGCGTAAGACTTGTCCTACTCCATTTTGAAACTCAGCGTTAAAACCTTCTTGTAATGCAAAAAACTGTTCTTGATATACATAACCAATCTGCATTGCTTGGGTAATACCTTCACACTCTAATTTAGCTAAACGTAGCCAGCCCTGTTGTAATGCTCTAGGCACAAAATGAGAATAAAAGGCTGCCATTTCAGGCCTTCTTGCAAAGGAACCTTGTAAACCCGCTTTTTGCCAACGTAAATTGTGTAATGTAAATAACTCTTGTAGTTCTTCTTCGAGTTGCGCTGGGTTATCGCAGAAACTCACTTGCCATTGACCTTGTCGGCTTAAATAACCTTGCGTTTGTTTGATATTAGTGCGCAAACTTTTAGATAGAGAAGGGAGGATTTGCTCTGAGATTTTTTCTAGGTCGGTATTTGCAAATTCGACTTCACGTGATTGTTGTTTTAGTTTTTTTGTTTTATTCAAGGCTGCAATTAATGTTTCTCCACCTCTCGTCCAACTCGCAACGTTGCTATACCAAATAATATCCCAATGTGATTTTTTATGGCTTGCCACTAATGCGGACCATAGCTGTTCTTTTAAGGCGATACTATGTTCTTGTTTAACGATGAAATTGGAATACTCCGAGCCTATACCTTGGTCTCCGGCGAAACGTAGTACGTTATAATTGATACATTTGAATAGTCGATACGGTTGAATGTAGAAAGGGGCGATAGCGACAATTTGCTCTGCTTGTTTTAATATTACAAAAAATGGCTTTGTATTGGCTGAACAGGTTTTTTTCCAGCTATCAATCCATTGCCAGGTTAAGAAAATATTATCAGCATCAGATTGATGCAATAAAGTATTCCAACTTTTTTTAAGTTGATCGACTTCTGACCATGAGGTAATAATGTGGGAAGTTATTATTTGCATATCCGTATCAACACCTTAAATCTCATGAGATCAATTAAAAAAACAAAATCCTGTCCTACAGTGTAAAACAAAGCCTGTTAATTTATGTATTATTTTTGACTAAATCTGCATTTATCTGGCCTCTATCGCTTAATCACATGATCTATTATTTCGCTATGCTATGATGCTTTCATTATTAATAATGAATGAGAGCAAAATGACTACGCGACAAAATGAAAATATCCACATCCAATCAGAAACAGTTTTAATTACACCAGCAGAGCTTAAAGCCTCTTTACCGGCTTCTGATAGTGTTTATCAATTCATTCATGAATCTCGTCAAACTATTTCTAATATTGTGCATAAAAAAGACCCACGTTTCTTAGTGATTTGTGGTCCTTGTTCTATTCACGATGTTGAAGCTGCAAAAGACTATGCAACCCGTTTGAAAGAGTTACATGAACAATATAAAGATACTTTATATATTGTTATGCGTGTTTATTTTGAAAAACCACGTACTACAGTGGGTTGGAAAGGGTTAATTAATGACCCTCATATGGATGACTCATTTGATATTGAAACCGGCCTGAAAAAAGCGCGTGAATTATTGTTATGGATTTCAGAGTTAGGTTTACCTATCGCGACTGAAGCATTGGATCCAATTAGCCCACAATACATTGGCGATCTGTTTAGCTGGTCTGCTATTGGTGCACGTACCACTGAATCACAAACTCACCGTGAAATGGCAAGTGGCTTATCAATGCCTGTTGGTTTTAAAAATGGTACTGACGGTAGTCTTTCTACTGCGGTTAATGCAATGCAATCAGCTTCTGCACCACATCGTTTCATGGGTATTAATCAGTCTGGACAAAGTGCATTATTGCAAACTGCTGGTAATAAAGATGGCCATGTTATTTTACGTGGTGGTGGTGGTAAACCAAATTATGATTCAATCAATGTCGCATTAGCTGAGCAAGCATTAACTAAAGCTAAAATGGAAAATATTTTAATTGTTGATTGTAGTCATGAAAACTCTAGTAAAAATCATGAATTACAGCCATTAGTTGCAAAAAATGTTTTCCAGCAAGTAGTTGGTGGCAATAAATCTATTATAGGTATTATGTTAGAAAGTAATATTAATGCCGGTAACCAACCCGCATCGTTACCTGCTGAGCAGTTACAATACGGTGTATCAGTTACAGATGCGTGTATTGATTGGCAAACTACCTGTGAATTATTAGATGAAGCGGCAGTATTATTGAAAGATACAGTCCAGAACAAATAAGAAGTAAATTATGCCTTTAACTAAATTAAGAGATCAGATTGATGCTGTTGATCAGCAAATCATTGATTTATTAGCAGAGCGTTTACGCCTTGTAGGAGAAGTTGGCGAAGTTAAGACTAAGCATGGCTTGCCTATTTATGTGCCAGAGCGCGAAGCCGCGATGTTAGCTAAACGTCGTGAAGAAGCTGAGCAAAAAGGTGTGCCAGCCAACCTTATTGAAGATATTTTACGCCGTACCATGCGTGAGTCTTATGCTAGTGAAAATGATACTGGCTTTAAAACTGTTAATCCTGATATGAAGCGTATTGTGATCATTGGTGGTAATGGTTTGCTAGGTCAGCGTTTTGTCGAGATGTTTAAACTATCTGGCTATGACGTTGATATTCTAGGCCGTAGTAACTGGGATCAAGCTGAAGCTATTTGTAGCAAAGCGGGACTCGTTATTGTGGGTTCGCCAATTGATGTCACTGTTGATGTGATCAAGCAACTTACTTTCTTGCCTGAAGATTGTATTTTAACCGATATCACCAGTATTAAGGATTCTCCTTTAACTGAGATGTTGGCAGTCCATAAAGGTCCTGTGGTTGGTTTACACCCAATGTTCGGTCCAGATATATCAAGCTTTGCAAAACAAGTGATTGTGTACTGTGATGGTCGTGACCCAGAGAAGTATCAATGGCTGATTGACCAAATGAAAATTTGGGGCGCGCACTTGTATCCTGTTGCTGCACCAACACATGATCAGTCTATGACTTTGATCCAAGCATTACGTCATTTTACGAGTTTTGTGTACGGTGTACATTTGCAAGAAGTTGATGCTGATTTAGAGCAACTGTTAGATTTAAGCTCGCCTATTTACCGCTTAGAGCTAGCGATGGTAGGGCGTTTATTTGCACAAGAGCCTGCTTTATATGCAGATATTATATTGTCGCAAAAAAGTAACCTAACCATGATCAAGCAATACCATAAACATTTCGCGGATGCGATTGAGTTATTGGAAGCAAACAATCGTGAAGAGTTTATTGACCGCTTTAAATCTGTGACCAATTGGATGGGTGACTATTCTAAGTTGTTCCTTGATGAAAGCAGAACGATGCTTCAGCAAGTACACGATAATCGTCATTACGAAACTAAGTCATAGCATCAATTAATGTACTAGCTTATTAGGCTTATTTATTAAGCTTGATTGTTGGGACAGGCTTTATACTTAGTCATTAAACCTAGCTTCTTACTTTAGATGCTAGGTTTAACTTGATGATTGGGCTTAATGTCTAGATTTACGATGAAGCTGGTTATTAGGTCTAGCAGTTAGGTTTAGCACTTAAGTTAGTTTATTCATTGCCAAGATCGAAAAAGGAGGTGTTTAACCTCCTTTTATTTGCTTTTTTAATTATTTTTTAAACTGTTTAAGATTGTTTAAAGCTAAGAGCTTTAATTCATCTTCTTGATAACAATTATGCAGCAAACTCTTTATTTAATTTGATTTCAGCATCTGATTCAATTTCAACTTCTGGCTCTTCAATAGGCTCTCCTGAAATTTCTCCGTTACGACATAAGTCTTTACCATTATTCTTGGCACGGTTTGCTTCATCTTTATGGTTATGTTTATTTAGTTGACGTTCAATTTTTTGGAATAGTTGATTGATGGCAACATATAAATCATCATGCTCTGCGTGAGCAAAAACTTTACCGTTTGGTACACCAATAGTACCTTCAATTTTCATGCCTTTAGGCTCTTTAGTGATAATAAAATGGGGATTGATAAGAGAAGTTTGTAGTTTTTCTAATTTTTCAAAACGTTCCTCTACTTTTGCGCGCATTGTGTCTGTGATAGTCATTTGTTTGCTAGTAATTTCAATTCTCATATAGGACACCTTTTTGTTGTAACACTTGTTGTGTTCATAAATAGATTAGGCTTTTCACTGTAAATTAAAAGCGACTTAGATCACACTTTATAGCCCTTTTAGATAAACAAAGTAATTCTTTGACCTAACCATATTTTCTTAAAAAAACTTCAACTTTTACTTGTTGAAACCTAAAAGTTAGTCCACTTTGGAGTGAATAAGTTCCGCGATTTACTTCACTGTTTTTTATATCTTGTTTTTTCATTTAAAAACCTTTTATTAAACTAAGCATTTGTTATCTTTACTACTCCTATATTTTTCAACCAGTGTTGGTTTTTCTATTATGATTAATAAGCTTATACGTATCTGCCTATTTTATATGCTATTTAGTGTGAGCATTGGCGCTCAAAGTGCATCATGGAATAATGCGATTAGCATGTATGGCGATCTTAAGTATGACGCTGATTTTGAACACTTTGATTATGCCAACCCGAATGCACCAAAAGGCGGAGTATTCAAGCAAGCTAGCATTGGCAGTTTTGACTCACTAAACCCTTTTATTGTTAAAGGAAATGCTGCCAGCGGCATAACTCGTATTTATGATACGTTACTGCAACAATCAACCGATGAACCCTTTAGCTTATACGCTCTAATTGCTTCACAAGTTAAAGTCGCAGATGACTTTAGTTCTGTTAGTTTTTTAATTAACCCTAAAGCTACTTTTCAAGATGGTGAGGCTATCACCGCCAGCGATGTGAAGTTTAGTTTTGACTTATTAGTGAATGAAGGTGCACCGCATTTTAGTTCCTACTATGCAGGTGTTGAAAAAGTAACCGTTGATGCTTTATTGCAGGTAACCTTTCACTTTAAAGAGGTGGGTAACCGAGAATTACCGTTAATTATTGGGCAGATCCCAATTCTTCCAGAGCATTTCTGGAAAGATATCGACTTTTCTAAGAGTGGACTGATTGTACCTGTCGGTTCGGGGCCTTATCAAATAGAAAGTTTTGATGCCGGTAAGCAGGTTGTTTTTCAACGTGTTAAAAATTATTGGGGAAAAGACCTCGCCGTTAATAAAGGGCGTCATAACTTTGACCATATTATTGTTGATTATTATCGTGACGATTCAGTTGCTTTTGAAGCCTTTAAATCTGGCGCCTTTGATTATCGCTTAGAAACCTCTTCAAAACGTTGGTCTACAGGTTATGTGGGCGAGCAATTTAATAAACAGCACATTTTATTAGAAACGATTGCAGATAAAACGCCACAGGGTATGCAAGGTTTTTGGTTTAACTTACGAAAAGATAAGTTTAAAGATCCAAAGGTAAGGGAAGCTATTTCGCTATTATTTGATTTTGAATGGGCGAATAAAACATTATTTTATGATGCGTACACACGTATTGATAGCTTCTACTCTGGTTCAGAGTTAGCAACCCAAAGTGAGATTTCACCTGCAGAGCAAGCTATTTTATTACCTTATAAAGAACAGCTTCCAGCGTCTGTATTTCAGCCAATAAAAGCAAATAAAACATCGGGTAATGGTAATGTTCGACAACAAATGCGTGAAGCGGTGGCGTTATTGGCCGAGGCAGGTTATCAGTTAAAAGATAGTAAAATGCAAAATCAACAAGGCGAACAATTAAGCTTTGAGTTTTTACTCTATAGCAAAGACTTTGAACGCATTATTCATCCTTTTCGTCGTAATTTGCAACGTATTGGCATCAAAGCAGATATTCGTTTAGTTGATGTTTCTCAGTTTATTAATCGTTTAAATAGTTTTGAGTTTGATATGTTGTCTTTACGTAAAGGACAATCTATTTCACCTGGCAATGAACAAGCTAGCTTTTGGGGATGTAATACCGCAAATGATGCTGGGACTTCTAATTGGGCGGGTATTTGTTCTCCCGTGATTGATGCATTAACACAGCAGCTTATTATGGCCACCACACGCGAACAATTGGTAAATACAACTAAAGCCCTAGACCGTGTTTTGTTATCACAACATATGGTTATTCCGCAATGGTATTTACCGGCTTACAGGATTGCTTATTGGGATAAATTCTCTCGCCCTAAAGTTTCCCCCTATTATGCCCTTGGATTAGATACTTGGTGGCTAAAAGCTTCCTCTGGCGTGACTACTAGCGAAGGAAGCCAATAATGCATCAATATATATTAAAAAGATTACTACTGATTATTCCTACTTTGATTGGCATTATGACTTTAAACTTTTTTATAGTACAAGTCGCTCCAGGTGGTCCCGTTGAACAAGCAATTGCTAAATATCAAGGTATTGATTCCGACGCAACTTCTCGAGTGACTTCCGGCATTAATAGTGAAATAAAACAAGGCTCAAGTTACAGTAAATATCGCGGCGCACAGGGGGTTGATCCTGAATATATTGAAGCGTTAGAAAAGTTATATGGATTTGATAAACCATTGCATGAACGTTATTTTTCAATGCTTTGGCGTTATATTAACTTTGATTTCGGAGATAGTTTTTATCGGGATAAAAGCGTAATTGATTTAATTTATGAGAAAATGCCGGTATCCATCTCTTTAGGTTTATGGACGACATTACTCGCTTATCTTATTTCAATTCCATTAGGCATTAAAAAAGCCACTGCACATGGTAGTCGTTTTGATGTGTGGACAAGTACAATTGTTACTGTTGGTTATGCCATTCCAGCATTTATATTTGCGATTATGCTGGTGGTTTTATTTGCGGGCGGTTCTTATTATAGCTGGTTCCCTTTACGTGGATTAACGTCCGATAACTTTGAGCAGCTTTCCTGGTTTGGGCAAATAAAAGATTATTTCTGGCATTTAACTTTACCTATTTTTGCCAGCGTTTTAGCCAGTTTTGCTACGCTGACTATGCTTACCAAAAATTCCTTCCTTGATGAAATTAATAAACAATACGTGATCACAGCGCGCGCTAAAGGCTGTTCTAAAAATCGTGTTCTGTATGGGCACATTTTTCGTAATGCGATGCTGATAGTATTAGCGGGATTACCGGCTGCTTTAATCGGTATTTTCTTTACCGGCTCGATGCTAATTGAAGTTATTTTCTCTTTAGACGGGTTAGGGTTATTAAGTTTTGAAGCTGTCATTTCACGTGATTACCCAGTTATATTTGGCTCTCTGTATATTTTCACTTTAGTAGGATTAGTGCTTAAGTTAGTCAGCGACGTGACTTATACCTTAATTGATCCACGTATTACATTTGAGGGGCAATAATGTCTTTATTACTCGCTTGGCAACGTATTAAAAAGAATCCGAGTAACCATCAAAGGTGGGCACAATTCAAAGCTAATAAACGCGGTTATTACTCACTGTGGATTTTTAGTTTTTTATTTTTATTAAGTTTAGTCGCAGAAGTGTGGGTCAATGATAAGCCGATCATGGTGTCCTATCAGTCCAATTGGTATTTCCCAATCGTCCAAGATATTCCAGAGCAAGATTTAGGTGGTGATTTTGATATCACTACTGATTATCGCGATCCTTATATGGTGCAACAAATTAATAAAGAAGGGTGGATGATCTGGCCGTTAATTCCTTTCTACTATGATTCAATTAATTATGAGCTAACGAGTGCCGCACCCTCTAAGCCGGATGCTTTAAATTGGCTGGGCACTGATGACCAGGGGCGAGATGTCGTTGCGCGATTGGTTTATGGTTTTCGTATTTCGGTGATCTTTGCTTTATCTTTAACGCTAGTAAGCTCTGTGATCGGTGTGATTGTTGGCGCTATTCAAGGTTATTATGGCGGTAAAATTGATCTAATAGGGCAGCGTTTATTAGAAATTTGGGAAGGCTTGCCAATGTTATTTATGCTGATTATTTTAGCCAGTTTTGTTGAGCCAACGTTTACTTGGTTATTAGGCTTGATGATTTTATTTAGTTGGCCAAGTCTTGTCAGTGTAGTGCGTGCTGAATTTCTACGTGGACGCCATTTAGATTACGTTAAAGCGGCCAAAGCCCTGGGCGTAAAAGACAGTAAAATTATGTTTAAGCATATTCTGCCGAATGCAATGATAGCGACGCTAACGTTTATGCCCTATTTATTTACTGGTGCATTAACCACATTAACATCCTTGGACTTTTTAGGCTTTGGTCTGCCTTTAGGCTCTGCTTCATTGGGTGAAATGATTTCTCAAGGTAAAGAAAATTTACACGCTCCTTGGTTGGCCATTACTGCTTTTATCTCATTATCAAGCATTTTGGTGTTATTAGTCTTTATTGGTGAAGCTGCTCGTGATGCTTTTGACCCGAGGAAAACACTATGAGTGAAGCCAGTTATTTATTACAAGTTAATGACTTGTCGGTGAGTTTTGCAGAGGAACAGATAGTATCTGGCGTCAGTTTTTGCCTTGAACAAGGTAAAACATTAGCGATTGTTGGCGAAAGTGGCTCCGGCAAGTCATTAACGGCTTTATCGGTTTTACAGTTGCTACCTTACCCACATGCGCATCATCCAACGGGCGATATTATCTTTCAAGGTCAGTCACTAATGGGGAAATCTGAAAAGGTCTTAGAGGCGGTGCGCGGCAATAAAATTAGCATGATTTTTCAAGAGCCGATGACTTCCTTAAACCCTTTGCACAATATTGAAAAGCAGATTGCAGAAACTTTATTGCTTCATAAGGGACTAACGGGCAAAGCGGCACAATTACGTATTATCGAGTTGTTAGATTTGGTAGGGATCAAAAATCCACAATTACGTTTAAATGCTTATCCTCATGAGTTATCGGGAGGACAGCGTCAACGTGTGATGATTGCAATGGCATTAGCTAATGAACCAGACTTATTAATTGCCGATGAGCCTACTACTGCATTAGATGCAACGATTCAAAAACAAATTTTAAAGCTATTAAAATCGCTACAGCAACGTTTAAATATGGGGATTTTATTAATTACGCATGATTTGAATATAGTGCGTCAATTCTCTGACCATGTGTTAGTTATGTGTAAAGGCAAGCAAGTAGAATATCAACAAACAGACAGGTTATTTAAATTTCCCGCTGATGATTATACTAAAAAGCTGTTAAATGCGGTACCGACAGGCCAAATGCAAGAATTAATCGATTCAAAAGTGATTCTTGAGGCACATGACATTAATGTTAGTTTTGCAATGAAAAAGAATTTTTGGGGCAAAACGGTACAGTCATTGCAGGTGGTTAAAAATGTATCCTTAAAAATACATGAGGGTGAAACACTTGCTTTAGTCGGTGAAAGCGGTTCGGGGAAAAGCACCTTGGCACAGGCGCTATTGCAATTGAATAAAAGTACAGGGCAAGTTGTTTACTTGGGAAAAGATGTTCAGTCTTTAGCTAAAAATGATTTACAGGCTTTGCGTCAGCAATTACAAATCGTATTTCAGGATCCCTATGCGAGTTTAAGCCCAAGGATGTCGGTACAGGATATTATTGCTGAAGGCGTACATGTATTTAATCATCAACAAAAGTTAAGTGATCAAGAAATAAGTCAGCAAGTATTCCAAGTATTAACTAAAGTTGGATTAGAACAAAGTGCTGCAAGCCGTTATCCACATCAATTTTCAGGTGGACAACGTCAACGTATTGCTATAGCAAGAGCACTGATTCTAAAACCAAAATTGATTGTGTTAGACGAGCCGACATCGGCATTAGATAGAAGTATTCAAAAACAAATTATTGAGTTATTGAAAGCACTACAGCAAGAGTTTTTACTAAGCTATCTATTTATTAGTCATGACTTGTCGGTGGTGAAAGCAGTCAGTCATCGTGTATTAGTGATGAAAGCAGGTGAAATCGTTGAAGAAGGGCTAACTTCACAGTTATTTACGCAAGCAAAGCACCCTTATACACAAGAGTTGATATCTTCGACTATTCTATGAAAAGATAGTTAACATTGTGAAAGTAGAGTTAAATTTGTAAAAAGATTGCTAAGTTCATATACAGCTGACTATGTGTAGATAAAATGTACACATAGTCAGCTCATTTATTGTTTCCATTGAGGTGTTATGAAAAAATTAATTTTAGGTTGTTTGTTGTTTTCTGCATCAAACTTCGCCAGCGCCCTAAGTTTAGATGTTCAGCGTAATATTTTTACTGATACCTTAGACTTACAAGAGAAAAAACAGTGGCAAAAAGCCAACCAGAATATTAATGATATTGCTGATTACCCGCTAGCTTATGTCGCCCAATACAATTATTTGAATGCGAATATGTCGACGGTCAGTGATGCCGATATTATAAACTTCATTAAAACGCATAAAGGCAAAGTGGTCAGTGATGATTTACAGCGCTCTTACCTTTTTTATTTAGCGAAACAAAAAAATTGGAAACAGTTTTTAACCGCTTACCCTAAAATGCCGAATAATCGCGTTTTAAAGTGTTATTACCTGCAAGCTTCTATTGCCACCGGACAAAGCGAAAAAGCATGGCCCGATGCACAAAAATATTGGTTATCTAGTACTTCATTACCGAATGCCTGTGATGATGTTTATGTTTATTATCAAGCGTACAAAAACTTGACACAAGAGGATATCTGGCAGCGATTTAACTTAGCTTTTGTTAAAAATAAACAAGGCTTGATGCGTTTTTTAACTGCAAGAATGGATAAAGACAAAGCTGCCTTAGCGACTCAATTATATGAACTACATAAAGATCCTAAAAGTTTATTAGACAGTGATCTTTTTGCTTCTCGAAAAGTCCAAAGTTATCGTTTTTTAGTGCCGAGTATTAAACGCCTAGCACGAAAAGACTTAGCTAAAGCGATGCTAGCTTATCAGCAGTTTGATAAAAAAATTGTATTTACCGCCACTGAAACCAATGCAATCAAAAAGCAATTTGCGACACTTATTGTACAGCGTGATAAAACTAACTATTTTTCTTGGTTAGACAAAGAGTTGCCGTCATTAAACAACGCGTCTTTAGTTGAGCAGCGTATCCGTTATGCGATTAAACGTAGTGACTGGAAAAATATAGGTTACTGGTTAAGTAAGTTACCAGATGAGAAACGTTATTCATCTGCATGGTTATATTGGCAAGCAAAAGTATTAGAGCAAGCCGGTGAAGCAGATAAAGCAAAGTCTATTTATGAAAAGGTGGCAAAAAATCGTAATTTTCATGGTTTTATGGCATCTCAAAAATTAGGTTTGAATTTTTCTCTTAATGCACAAACCATTGTTGAAGAGAAGGATAGTTTGAACTCTTTAGGTGGCGAACTGGCGGTGATTGATGAGTTATTGTTTCATCAATTGAGGATACAGGCTAAAAGGCAATGGCAACGCCTTTTAAATACACAAAACAAGAAGATTCAACAGAAGCTAGGATTATATGCCTATGATCAAGGCTGGGCACATTTATCCGTACTAGCGAGTATTAACTCTAAAAGTTGGAATGCACTAAATATTCGTTTCCCAACAGCAAAACCAGAAATATTTGTAAAAGCGGCTAACAAATATGATTTAGAAGATACCTATATTTATGCCATTACTCGTCGTGAAAGTAGTTTTGATGAATATGCAAAATCACCTGTTGGTGCAAGTGGTTATATGCAATTAATGCCTAAAACTGCAAAAGAAACGGCGCGTAAAATTGAGCTGACTGAATATAATGAAGTCTCACAACTCAACCAAGGTGCGCTCAACGTACAATTAGGTACGGCTTACTTTAATGGCTTGCTAACACGTTATGATGGCAACCGTGTGTTAGCAACCGCTGCCTATAATGCAGGCCCACACCGAGTTGATAGATGGGTAACGCCGGATAAGAAAAATGGCAATATTGGGATTGAAATAGATAGCTGGGTAGACACCATCCCTTATTATGAAACACGTGCCTATGTGCAAAGTGTTTTAGCCTATAACGTTATTTATCAACATGTATTAGGTAAACCATTGAAGTTTTTGAATCAGAAAGAATTTTTAGCTCGTTATTAATGATGACTTAAGAATAAATAGTTGGCCGTTAACTGCCGTTAGCTGTTAACAAGGTCATTAATAAATGTTCTGTAGAGAAAAAGCCTGCAGAACATTATTTACAGGAGCTATTTTTAAATATCTCTAAATAGTAGTTTCTAAGCCTGCCCATTTTAATATTACTTTTCTAGCATTACCTTCTAAAAATACTTCTGCTCCCTGCATATGTAGTACTACAGTGATTGGATTTATATTGTTCATAGTAGTTCACTTGATCTAGAAATTGAATTGAAGGCAGAAATGCTTTTAATTAATCCAGCAAACATTATTTTGCTGGTTACTATCGCTGGTTTTAGTGTTGCTCTGGTCTATATAAAGCGTTCTACAGTCGCTTTCGTCATTGATTTGACTACCTGTGGCTTTTGCTTCGGCTTTTAGCGTATAGGTGTGTGTAGCGGCGGACACAATACTAAAAGTATAGTATTGATTATTTGAAGGTAGACCCGCAGAGGATGCATTAGATATGTAGGTAGGATGAGTGATGCGAAAACTGCTTTGTTCTATTTGTGCTTTAATCAGTTCACTTTGAGCATCTGCTCGTCGTGTTTTTATAACAAATCCTTGATACGAGGGATAAGCGATAGCTGCTAATAGGCCCAAAATAGCAATCGCTATCAATAGTTCAATGAGTGTGAAAGCGGACTGCTTTTTTATTTTTAATTTTTTATTATTAACTATCAGCATAATCACCTACCTGTATAGGTTATCGCTAGCTCCCATATTTTTTATCAATTTTTTAGGGATTGAATAAATACTCTAAAAAACGAGGAAGTGGGGAGTATCTTCGCTCGTGATTTTTATCCATAACGATTTAAACTGAATTCGAGTTACTTATTACTTGGGTTATTACTGAGTTCCATATTGATAAAAGACCTAATTTCACTTTAAATCAATAGTGATGGTTGTTTTAATCAAATAGTTTGTGCACCACTGCCAATGTTTCTTCTATTTTTTGCGTATTACTTGGTGCAATGTAGATCGTATCATCGCCGGCTATCGTTCCTAGAATACCTTCAGCTTTGCTCATCGAGTCTAATAAACGTGCAATTAATTGTGCTGCGCCTGGACTAGTACGAATAACAATTAAACTGTCATTTCTGTCGATATCAACAACTAAGTTTTTAAGTGGGCTGGTGGTCGTCGGAATGCCCAGTTCTGCAGGTAAACAATATACCATTTCACCCGTTGCATTGCGTGTACGGACCGCGCCTGTCTTACTTAACATACGGGACACTTTAGATTGATTAATGTGAGTGAATCCAGCGCCGATCAATGCATCGACAATCTCACTTTGTGAGCTTAAATGTTCTTTTTTAAGCAAGCCTTTAAAGAAGTCCATTAGTTCAGAGGTCTGTCGCATTTGCTAATTCCATAATTGCATTATAATAAAAGCCATATCTTAATCTAAATGCACCGTAGGTTAATAGATTAAATGTCACTTTTTTTGCATATTTATTCGTTTTTGGCTAAACGGTTCTATTTACATTGAGAGTCTCTACTTTATTGCTGGTACTTCTGCTAAAATTTGCAATAAATTGCCAATATCAAGGATGATTCATTATGATCTCTGTTGCTCGCCTATTGGCGCTTATTATGTTTTTCTTTGCTACTGCAATAAGCGCTGAGATCATGCCTCAGATGCAGGTTAAATTTGCTACCGATAGTAATTACTATCCCTTTGAATATTTATCTAAAGATAAAGAGATCAAAGGCTTTGATATTGATATTGCTAAAGCAATTTGCCACGAAGTTAATTTGCAATGCACTTTTGAACATCACCGCTTTGATGGTTTACTATTAACGTTACCTTTTGGTAGATATGATGCCGTTATTGCCGCGTTAGACATTACTGCTGAACGTTTAAAAACCGTCGACTTTAGTGATAGTTATTATAAAGTGCCTCCGGTTTTTATTAGTAAAGAACCGTTGCAAGGGCAGTTTTCACTCTCCGGAAAATTCATCGGCGTACAGGCTAATACTTCAAATCAAAATTACTTGATTAAATACGCGAGAGACAATAGTTACATCGTGCCTTATTTTTCATCTCAAGCTGCATTCGAAGATTTAAAACTACAACGAATAGATGCCGTTTTTGCAGACTTTGCTGTAGTTAATGATTTTTTAAGTAAACAACTTTCAAGCCAACAACTGACAGGCGACTCATTAGTAATTAGCCGCACTGAAGAAGTCTTTATTAAAGAGTTTTCTGAAGGTTACGGTATTGCGGTAAAAAAAGGTAATGATCTGTTACGTGAACGTTTAAATACAGGATTAAAGCTCATAGTTGAGAATGGTACTTATGCCAAAATTTATCAGCAATATTTTCCATAATTAATTTTTAAAGTCCTAATATCAGCATTTTATAGAAAATAAAAGACCTTTCTTTTTTACATTGCTCACAATTACTTAACATATTTCACACTTGCGTATTTATTCACTTTAGAATGACAAGGCTAATCTTATTTCTATTATCATTAGAAATGCAAAATAAAGCATTTTGTTTGGTGATGGCTATACATACTTAAACATTTTATTTCACTGGAGAAAAATATGAAAGTTGCTGTTCTTGGTGCTGCAGGTGGTATCGGTCAAGCGTTGTCATTATTATTAAAAACTCAACTACCAGCTGGTTCTGAGCTAGCATTATACGATGTTGCTCCTGTTGTTCCTGGTGTAGCGGTTGATTTATCACATATCCCAACAGCAGTTAAAGTTGAAGGTTTTGGTGTTGACGCGTTAGGCGCTGCATTAACGGGTGCTGATATTGTAATTATTCCAGCGGGCATGCCACGTAAGCCAGGTATGGACCGTGCTGATTTATTTGCAGTGAATGCTGGTATTATCAAAACGTTAGCTGAAGGCATTGTTGCTAACTGTCCTAAAGCATTAGTTGGTGTTATCACTAACCCTGTAAATGGCACTGTTCCAATCGTTGCTGAAGTTTTCAAAAAAGCAGGTGTTTACGATAAAAACCGTATATTTGGTGTAACAACACTTGATGTTATTCGTAGTGAAGCATTTGTTGCTGAACTTAAAGGACTAAACGTTGCTGAAGTTAAAGTTCCAGTAATTGGTGGTCACTCAGGTACAACTATTTTACCACTTCTTTCTCAAGTTGAAGGTGTGACGTTCTCTGAAGAAGAAGTTGCTGCATTAACACCACGTATTCAGAATGCGGGTACTGAAGTTGTAAATGCTAAAGCTGGTGGCGGTTCTGCTACTTTATCTATGGGTGCTGCTGCCGCTCGTTTTTGTTTATCTTTAGTTAAAGGTTTACAAGGCGAAGACGTTGTAGATTACGCATACGTTGATATTGACGGCGGCGATGCTCCTTACTTCGCTCACCCGGTACGTTTAGGTGTTAACGGTGTCGTTGAAATTTTATCGTACGGTAAATTATCAGCTTTTGAAGAAAAAGCGAAAAACGATATGTTAGAAACACTTAACAAAGATATCCAAGAAGGTGTTGATTTTATAAACGGCTAATCTTTTTTTAGTTTTTTATACAATATTATTAATAAGGTCAGCGATGCTGGCCTTTTTTGTGCCTATAATTACTTAAGCTTGTAATTGCTTATTAATAGTTACTTAATGAATTAATTTTTAAAAGGATCGCTATATGAAAGTTGCAGAAGCAATGACCGCTCGCGTAGTGACAATCGAAATGGATGATCGTATTCCTGCGATCCAAGAAATATTATCCCAACTAGGGTCTCATCACTTATTGGTAGTTGAAGAGGGGAAATTGTGTGGTGTTATATCTGACCGTGATATTTTGCGAATACTCAGCCCCTATTTGTATACAGAATCAGAGTTAGTACGTGATACTGAAACGATGCAACGTCGCGCTCACCAAGTGATGACGCGCAGTCCTATTACTGTTTCTCCAAAAGTGTCAGTTAAAGAAGCGCTGGCATTGATGTTAACCCATGATATTAGTTGTTTACCGGTACTTGAAGGCGATAATATTGAAGGGATATTTACTATTCACGATGGTGTTCGCGCACTGATCAAATAATAATTGGGCGTCAATATAAAAACTTACAGCCCTGACTAATAATAACCCCTTAGTTAGGGCTGCTTTATTAGTTTCCTCAGCTAGATTGTGACGATATTTTATAATAACAGTATTCACTACAGAGTTAATTTGATGGTGTAGTCTCTTGGTATATACATAAACGTCATAAATAATGTGCTTTAAATATTTTATATTGTATGAATTATTCTTTATAGTGTGTGTATTGACTAATTACCCCCTGAGATTTACATGGATTATCTCCCTATTTTTACCAAACTTAATAACCGTCATTGCCTTGTTGTAGGTGGTGGTGATATTGCTGCGCGTAAAGTTCACTTATTATTAAAAGCTAATGCTTCTATTACCGTTTGTGCACCGGAAATCTGTGACTCATTATTAGAAAAAGCTAAAAATAATCAGTTAACGGTTATCAAAGAAGTTTTTTATGATGAGCTTATCACTGATAAATGGTTAGTTATTGCTGCTACTAATCAGCATCATGTGAATGAACATATTGCACAACTCGCTGAGCAAAAACAGATTTTAGTGAATGTAGTCGATGAACCTAATTTATGTAGCTTCATTATGCCGTCTATTGTTGATCGCTCACCTATTGTTGTGGCCATTTCTAGCGGTGGTAAAGCGCCTGTATTAGCACGTTTAATACGCGAACGTTTAGAAGCTTTATTACCCATGCATATTGGCCGTCTAGCAAAGATCTCAGGGGATTTTAGACACCGAGTGAAGCAAGTGATCACCAAAGAGTCTTTACGTCGCCGTTATTGGGAAAAGCTGTTTGGTAATGGAGATTTAGCTAGCTTATTACAAAAAGGCCAAATGGAAAAAGCACAACAGTTGATGGAAGACAACCTCACTGAAGAAGTCGCGCAGGGCGACGTGGCTTTAGTTGGTGCAGGGCCAGGCGATCCTTCATTGCTAACGCTTAAAGCATTACAGTTAATGCAGCAAGCGGATGTGGTGCTCTACGATCGATTAGTTTCAAAAGAAATTCTTGATTTAGTACGCCGCGATGCGGATTTAATTTCCGTGGGTAAAGCGGCAGGTAAGCATGAAGTTGAACAGTCTCGCACTAATCAAATGTTAGTGGAACTTGCACAGCAGGGTAAAAAAGTAGTGCGCTTGAAAGGCGGTGACTCTTTTATCTTTGGGCGTGGTGGTGAAGAGTTAGAAGAACTAGTAGAAGCAGGTGTAGCTTTTCAAGTTGTTCCTGGTATTACCTCTGCCTCTGGTTGTAGTGCCTATGCCGGGATCCCTTTAACTCACCGTGATTACGCGCAATCGGTGACGTTTGTAACAGGGCATAGAAAGAAAGATGGACAAGCATTAGACTGGAAAGCACTAGCTATTCCGCACCAAACATTAGTTGTGTATATGGGGCTATTACAAGCGCAAGAAATTCAAACTAATTTGTTAGTGAATGGTCGCGATGCTAATACACCGGTTGCATTAATTAACAAAGGAACCAGTAGTGAGCAGCAAGTGATCACAGGGACGTTATCTGAGCTCTCTAAGCTCGGTGGCGGACTTGAAGGGCCGACATTAATGATTATAGGTGAAGTGGTTGAGCTGTCTTCTAAGTTAGCTTGGTTTAATCCAGAAAAAAGTAAAAAGTTATCCCGAGACCCTTTTTTAGTTGATTTGTCATAAACAGCTATTTAATCTGCTAAAAATTGCTGAGCTAATCGTTTACTGATACCCATAAAAAAGCCTGATTCAATATCAGGCTTTTTATTATTTACAGTTTACTCTTTCAACAATAATGCTTTTTTATACTCTTTTCAGTAACAGTAACAGTAACAGTAACAGTAACTTACTTTACTCATCTGTTCTGTTGACTTATTTTACCAATGCTGGTGTAAGTGTAATGCTCGTTGATATAAGCGTTCATAATGTTTCGCTGAATCTGACCAGTAAAAATGCGATTGCATTGCCTGTGTTTTTAAACGCAACATCTCTTCAGGGTGCTCAATATAAAGCAGTATCACACGGCGTAACAGATTTAATAATTGATCTGGGTTGGCATCATAAAACATAAAACCATTTGCATGTTCTGAATCTTGGTCATAATCAACAACGGTATCTTTTAAACCTCCAACTGCACGTACTATAGGTAAAGTACCGTAGGCTAAACTGTATAATTGGTTTAAACCACAAGGTTCGAATATAGATGGCATTAAAAAGAAATCTGCTCCAGCTTCAACCAGGTGTGACAATTTATTACTGTAAGTATTAACAAACTTAAACTTATCTGAATAATGTTCAGATAAGGCGGTTAAATGGCCTGTAATAGCTGGGTCACCAGAACCAATAATGATCAGCTGCACATTATGTTTTAAAAAACGCTCTAAAATTGGCAGAATTAAACCAAAACCTTTTTGATCCGTTAAGCGACAAACCATACCAAAAATAGGCAAATCAGCTACTTCAAGACCGACTTCTTGTTGTAATGCTTGCTTACATTTTTCTTTCCCAGATAAATCTTCATGGTTAAAGTTAAATGGAATTAGGTTATCTGTTTCAGGACTCCAATCATTATAATCACAGCCGTTTAAAATTCCTTCAAAGTCATGGATACGTTCAATAAAGTGATGTGACATACCATGGGAGCCTAAAGGTGTTAATAGTTCACTCGCATAATTAGGGCTAACGGTATTTACTTTGTCTGCATAAATAACGCCGACTTTTAGGTAGTTAATATAACTGAAGTTTTCTAAAACGCGTTCATCCATACATGAGCTAACTTCTGGGATCAGGTTTAATTGTGACTTTTCAAATATACCTTGGTATGCAGAGTTATGGCTGGTCAGCACAGTCTTGGTGTGTGCAAAATGAGAATGGTCATGGAAACGTGTTTTTAATAGGTAAGGTACTAAACCTGTATGCCAATCATTACAGTGAATGATATCAGGAGAGAAGCCTTCAGCTAATGAAGTTAATAGCGATGCTAAGCTGAAAAATGCAAAACGTTCTCCATTATCTTGGTATGCATTATTTTCTTCACCGTAAAAGCCTGCACGGTCAAAATAATGTGCATTATCAATGGCTAAAACTTTAATCCCATCCAGTGATAACTCTTTTACTGTGAACTGTACGTCTGGTCGAGAAGAGTCTGTGTGCAAGGTTAATTGATGCACTTGTTGAGCATGTTCGCGGTGTTCAATGGTGCGATAAAATGGTGTAATAATAACCACTTCATGGCCTAAATTGCGAAGTTCAAGCGGTAATGCTTTTGCTACGTCTGCAAGGCCACCTGTTTTAGAAAAACCTTCAACTTCAGACGAAATAAATAAAATTTTTAATTTTTGAGAATCCACTGGGACCTCCTTTGGTATAGGCCATGGATAGCAATAAAAAAGCCACCAGAAATAGTGGCTTTTTAAATCATTGTACTGGTTTAAAAACCGATTCTAGATCCTTTCGGAATAACTACAATACCTTCGTCAGAAACGGTAAAGCGTTTTTTATCATCCTCTAGATTAACACCAATTTCTATTCCATCGGCAATTCTTACGTCTTTATCAATAATTGTTTTGGTAATAACGCAATTTTTACCGATTTTAGTATCACCTAATAATACTGATTGATAAATATCCGTACCTTGACCAACAAAACAGTTAAAACCAAGAACTGATTTTCTGACCGTTGCACCAACAATTAGTGCACCATCGGAAATCAATGAGCGGCGAATACTACAGGTGATATCGCCATCATTTTGGAAATTAGCTGCTGGAAGTGGTGGATAATGTGTATGCATTGGCCACGCTCTATTGTAAAAAGAGATAGGCGGTACGGATTTAATCAAATCCATATTCGCTTCCCAGTATGACTCAATCGTACCCACATCACGCCAGTAAGCTTCCCCTTCTTCATTGGGGATTTTATTAGTTGTAAAGTCATACACAAAAACTTTACCGCTTGGCATTAAATAAGGAATGATATCTTTTCCAAAGTCATGACTTGATTCATCATCTGCTGCATCGCGGATCAATTCATTTTGCAACTCTGCAGATTTAAAAACGTAGTTACCCATTGATGCCAGTACATGGTCTGGGTCGCCAGGGATCGTTTTGGCATCTTCTACAGTTGGTTTTTCTGCAAAACCTATCATACGACCTTCTTCATCGACTTCGATAATACCAAAGTGATAAGCCTGTTCTTTAGGTAGGCGGATCGCGGATACGGTTAATATTGCATCTTTTTGTTTATGAAATTCAAGTTTTTGGCGGATATCCATCTTGTAGATATGGTCACTACCGAATATACAAATGGTATCTGCATCATCTGATTGGATAAATTGTAAGTTTTGATAAATTGCATCAGCTGTACCGCTGTACCAATGCTTACCCTTACGCATTTGCGCAGGAATTGCATCGATAAAAGTGTCAGTAAAGCTGTTTACTTCCCAAGCTTCACGAAGATGATCGTTCAAAGATTGAGATTTAAATTGAGTCAGTACGTAAATACGTAATAAGTCAGAATTTACAAAATTATTAAGTACACAGTCAATTAGACGGTAACTTCCTCCAAAAGGCACAGATGGTTTGGTGCGCGATTGGGTTAAGGGGTACAGGCGTGAACCTTCACCACCTGCTAAAATCATCGAGAGAACTTTTGCCATGAGAAAACCTCATCTAAGTAATATAAAAAATAGTCATTTGTAATCCTATGCCAGTTTAATCAAAACCCACACGGCTACCTTTTGCAATCACAACAATGCCTTTTTCAGAGACAGTAAAGTGCTTGCGATCCTCTTCTAAATTTTCACCAATCACCATGCCAGGAGCTATTTCTACATTCTTATCTAGTATTACATTAGTGAGGCGTGCACCACTACCAACTTTAGCGTTACCTAGGAAAACACAGCCTTTGATTTCTGCATTGGTACATAAATGTGTTCTGAAACCTAAAATAGAATTTTCGATAGTTGCACCATTAATATACGAACCAGCTCCAAGGTGGGATTTAGAAACGTGACTTACTGAGTCACCTTGATCTCGGAATGTTGCTGGTGGTAACGGTGGATGGTAAGTGTGTAAAGGCCAATGCTTGTTATACAAAGAAATAGGTTGATTGTCGCTTAATAAGTCCATGTGCGCTTCCCAATAGGAATCGATGGTACCTACATCACGCCAATATGCATGCTCTGGTTCACCTGGTATTTTATTTTTACTAAAATCATACACAAAAACTTTACCCTGAGGGAATAGTTTAGGAATAATGTCTTTACCAAAATCATGACTAGAGTCTTCTATTGCAGCATCTTTTTCAAGTTCTTCCACTAGTGTGTCGGCTTTGAAAATGTAGTTACCCATTGAAGCTAATACATGGTCAGGGTCTCCAGGAATTGTTTTTGCATCTTCAACAGAAGGTTTTTCTGCAAATCCAATCATATGGCCTGCTTCATCAATCTCGATGATACCAAAATGGAAAGCTTGTTCTTTTTGCACTCGAATTGCTGCAACTGTTAAGTCTCCTCCCATTTCTTTATGGTAATCAACCATTTGTTGCACATCCATTTTATAGATATGGTCACTACCAAAGATACAAACATGTTCTGCTTCATTTTTGGTGATAAAACGAGAGTTTTGATAGATGGCATCTGCGGTACCTGAATACCAGTTTTTGCTTACACGTTGCTGAGCGGGTATTGCTTCAATAAAACGATCTGAAATACTGGAAAGTCGCCAAGCTCGGCGTAGATGAATATTCAGAGATTGAGATTTGAATTGGGTTAGAACGTAAATTTTCATTAAATCTGCATTTACGAAATTATTTAATGCAAAATCTACTAATCGATAATTGCCGCCAAAAGGCACGGCGGGTTTGGTTCTGTTCTGAGTTAATGGGAAAAGCCGAGAGCCTTCACCCCCAGCAAGAATCATAGCCAAAATACCAGCCATAAAAGCCTCCACATATTTTGTATAATAAAAAGCTATGCCAATACGGCGATAGCGCCTGTCCAATTATTTAATAATTTCAACTTTCCGACATTAGCAATAAAAACAAAGTTATGAAATGCCTGCTTGATGATTATTTGAGACAGCTCAATACTTTAAATTTATTGTTTTGGGCATTTTCAATGAATTTTTTATAAGTAAGGGTTAAAAGTGGCTCATAGCGTAGGAATTTATTAGCAACAATAGTCAATTTTCCTTTCTTTTTCAAAAATTTAATTGACTGATTTATAAATGTTTCTGCTGCGTCATAGTTCGTTTTTTGACCAGAATGAAAGGGAGGGTTCGAAAGCAATACATCATATTCTTTGCTTACGTTGGAAAAAACATCCGATGCAAACACTTTCGCGTGTAAATTATTTTTTTCTAGGGTCAATTTAGCACTAGCAAGTGCGTAAACGTTAACATCAATTAAATCTAAGCTTAGTTTGGGATGCTTTTTAAGCAGGTAGCAAGAGAGTACGCCTGCACCACAACCAAAGTCTAAGCCGTCTCCACTTAATTGATCGGGCAAATTATTGAGTAACAGTTCACTACCTTTATCTAATTCACCAAAACTAAATACGCCAGGTAATGAGCGAATGGTAAGAGAGACATCATTAATATTAAGCTGGTAATCTTTTATCCATTGTTGTTGGTCAAAAGTAGCGACGGGTTTAGTTAGCTGCGCATAAATAATGCTGCAATGACGAGCAGAGTCAATGGCGTTGCTATTTTCAGCATAGGGAGTCAACAGAGACGCGACACTTTTTATCCCACACTTTTTCTCTCCAACTAATACAATATCCGCATTTTGCTTTAGGTGAGGAGTCAGGTTTGCCAGTAAATATTCAATTTCTGTTTTTGCTTTAGGGATATAAATCAATAATAGATCGAACTTCTCTTGATCATCTCTGCCTTTATAGTCTGCGGTAAAGTGAACTTCAGAAGATCCTAGTTGGCCTTCTAATTGATGATAATAACGATAATCGTTAAAACAAAAACAACTTGATGATGCTATTGTTTGTAAATGAATGGGGTAATTATCATCAATGTTACCTGTCACTAAAATAGACTTTCCGGAAAATAAAGATTCATTACGCTGTAAAACTTGACTTGGATTTGAATAAATTTGATTAGAGGCCATATAAAAGTCCTATTACAGCTTGTGATTAAAAGTTTGAATGATCATATATCCACGCTACTTCGACCTTACAGCTGGTAATGTATTTGAGCTGTAAGGGTATATATACCTAAAATGCATAAACATGGGCGTTTAAGTCATTAGGTTATAGAGTCTGAGGGCAGTATTATAAGGGTATTTTAACGATTACTCACCTAATCATGGAAAATAGTTTGTCACAGGGATGTTATGAAGTTTACTAATAAATTTACGTTTATTACGAGTGCTATCGTGTTGACTTGTATTGCGTTGGTACTGGCAGGCGGTATGGTTAGTTTACGTGCTTTGTCCTTGAAGTATCATCAGCAACGTATTGATAGCATTATTCAAGTTATTGAGAAGCAAGTAGCGAAGCAAACTACTATCACTCAATTTGATCACTGGTTACCTGATGTGCTGGATGCCTCGGGAGTGGTTCGTTTACGTGTTGAGCGGGATCAGCAAATTGTTTATCAAAATTATTATGAAGGGCGACGCTATTTTCCTTCTCGATTATTATTACGCTATGACTATGATCTAAAGTATTACCCCGGTGTTCGAGTAATAATACACACTCGACAGCCTTTTTCTGATCTCAAATTTACCTTTTGGCCATTATTAGGGATCACCTCAGCAGTTATTTTATGCCTTAGCTTATTATGGTTTGCCATTCGTTGGATGCGACGTTCTTTTTATGGTGCCGAGCTATTAGAACGCCGCGCTCGTTATCTATTACAAAATAATCCCACCGCTCGTTTTGCACAAAAAGGTGAGTGGCCAAAAGCTGCGAGTAAAGCTTTGGATGTACTATCTGAGCGATTAGAGAACAGCCGTAAAGAGCGAAGTATCTTTGATACACATATTCGCGGAAAAGTATTCTTAGATGAAGATACCGGTTTAGGTAATCGCTTAGCCTTTGAAAATAGGTTAGATGCAGTAGCGATGGATGAAAATTTTTTAGCTAGCACCTTAATGTTAATTAGTTTGACTGAGTTAAGTGCAGTTAAACACCAGTTTGGTGCCGCTGAAGGTGAAAAAATCATTCAGCAGGTTGTTGATTTATTGCACCACTTTTGTGGCCGTTACGACGATAGTTTTTATGGCAGGGTTCAGAAGTCAGAGTTTGTGATCCTATTGCCACAGATGTCCTACCAGGAAACCAAAATAGCTGCTAAACAGTTAGCTAAACTGTTGTCTCAACTACTCCTGCCTGATGCCACTTGGACTGATAATTTCTATCACGTCGGTGTAGTTAATTTTCCTTTTGGTGCTAAAACTATGCATATTATCGATGATGTTAATCAATCATTATTAGTCGCAGAACATCAGAAAATCAGTGGTTGGCACTTGTCAGAGGAAGATAAAAATCAAGCGGTCATAGTCAAAGGAACAGTGCGTTGGCGTGCATTATTAACAGATATTTTAGATAGACAAGCGCTGTTAATGTATCGACAACATCTTATGCATCGCGATGCCATGAGTATTTTATATTGCGAGTTGTGGCCGCGTATTATTGGATACCAAAAAGAAATTATTGCCGCCGGTACTTTTATGCCAATGGCTGAAAAGTGTGGTTTAAGTGATCAAATAGACAAACAAATGCTAGAAAAAGTATTGGCGTTGTTAGTGATGCGTGGTGAGTTGTCTAAGCCTATTGCTGTTAATTTAGGTGCTCATCTGCTGATGAATAAAAAAAATCATCAATGGTTTATGTTCGAGTTAATGCAACAGACTCGACAAATTCGCCATAATTTAGTGATTGAAGTGTCAGAGCATTTGATCGATAAAGATTATTTTGCACTTCGTTCAGCCTTAATTGCTTTACAAAAAGTGGGTTGTAAGATTGCGGTGGACAATGTTGGTAAGTCAGTGGTCAATACCTCCTATATACTGGATTTTAATATTGATTACTTAAAATTACACGCCAGTTTAATCCGTGATATTCATAATCGTAAAACTAATCAAATAGCAGTACAAAGCTTAATGGCTAGTTGCTTGAATAGTCATGCGAAAGTGATTGCTGTTGGTGTGGAAAGTAAAGAAGAGTGGGAATGTCTGTTGCGACTGGGTATTTATGCCGCGCAAGGGTCGTTATTTTCGACTCCTCAGGCAATGAGTATTTAGCACTGCTGTTATGCATATAGCGTTGCTACTAAGCTGATAGCTCTTTTACTAATCCGCTTGCATTGTTACCAAGCAGGCAGCTTTTTTATAACGTTGATGACTCTTTTTCTGATCCGAGAATCAATAAGCACAGCAACGTTTAAAATTTTTGTTGTGCTTTTAACCCTGCTAGTCCTTGTAACCCTGCTAGTCCTTGTAACCCTGCTAGTCCTTGTAACCCTCCGGTATGAACGGCCACTATATGCGTTCCAACAGGAAAAAAACCTTGTTCAATTAATTGCCATAGTGCATAAAACATTTTCCCCGTATAGATAGGTTCTATCGGGATTGTTGTTTGTTGTGTAAATTGATGGCAAAAATTCGCTAAGGATGACGATATCTTGCCGTAGCCTCCTTCATGAAAGTCAGTATGTAAATGCCAATTTAACGCGTTTGCTTGAGGTACAAAGTGGGTGACAGTGTTACTTAAATAGTGTGCATTTTTAAGTACTGCAATGCCATGAACTTGTGTTTCGGGAGAGTATTTTAATGTGCCGCTGATTAAACCTGCCAAAGTGCCGGCGCTGCCTGTCGCGGTAAAAACATGATCTATAGGTTGCTCAGATTGCTGCGCTAATTCTATGCATATCTCTTCTACACCGGGAAGGGCTAAATCGTTACTACCACCTTCAGGGATAATATAAGCATCGCTATATTGTGATTGTATTGTTTGTAAATATTCAGCCTGCTCTTTTAAACGGTAGGTTTTTCTATCCACAAATTGTAGCTGCATGCCCCATTGCTGAGCTTGTGACAGTGTAGGGTTAGCTGCATAGTGCGCTTCGCCTCTAATGATGCCGGTGGTCTTTACATTGAAGTGTTTACCCGCTGCTGCCAGAGCATGAATATGGTTAGAAAATGCCCCTCCGAAGCTAAGTATATGTTGCTGATGGTTTTTTTCTGCGTGCAATAGGTTATATTTTAGTTTTCTCCATTTGTTGCCGGATATCTCTGAATGCAATAAATCATCTCGTTTTATTGAGAGCCTTACTCCGTGAGCCGTGAGGAAAGGGAGATTGATTGATTGCAAAGGGCTAGGAGGCAGTTGCTGATATATACTGCTTTCTGTGAATCTCATTTACTTTATTACCTATAACGGAAAATGACAGTTTTTTGTATCTTATACGAGTTAAATTTATCATGATATGCATGGTTGAGCGCTTAATTAACTGATCTGATTGTGAAGATGCTTAATTTTTTCTTTTCTGTATTTTCTTTACACCTTCCCTACACTTTGAGGAATACCATGTTTGAATTAAAAACAATTGCGCTTTTTGTGTTGACTGCGATTGCTGAAATTGTAGGTTGTTATTTGCCTTATCTTTGGTTAAAACAGGATAAAAGTATTCTATTATTGTTGCCTGCAGCTTGTAGCCTTGCACTTTTTGCTTGGTTGCTTACTTTGCACCCAGCAGCTTCAGGGCGTGTCTATGCCGCTTATGGTGGCGTTTATATTTTTGTCGCAATAGTCTGGTTATGGGCGGTCGATGGAGTGAAACCAACAGTCTGGGATATGGTGGGGGCTTCAGTCGCATTAACGGGAATGGCTATTATTATGTTTGCACCTAGAGGGACTTAATATTTAGTTGTACATTTATGTGATGATTAGCTACTTGCTGCTCTATTATTGGGTGCTTTAGTTGTTTATTAATAGTGCGGAGTAAGATCTTATTAAAAATACGAGGACAAGATCGCATTAAAATGATATCGAGTGCGTTTAAATTACAGAGCAATATTAACCAGCGACGATCAATATTAACCAGTAACGATAAGGCATTTTATTATTAATTATAAACAGTTTAATCAATTTTGTGCTTCGTTACCTGCTACCACTTATGTTCAACAGTGGGGCGGCTCACATGTCTGGAAAGTAGGTGGAAAAGTCTTTGCGATTGGCGGCTGGGGAAAAGATAAAATACCGGCTTTCACTTTTAAAACATCAATATTGAATTTTGGATTTCTAAGTGAAGTTGATGGCTATAAACCAGCTCCTTATTTCGCTAGTCGAGGTATGAAGTGGATCCAGCTATATGATGGTGATGCAGCAAAAGATCAAGATTTACATTATTACCTAGGTGAGTCGTATCGATTAGTGTCATTGGGTTTAACTAAAATAAAACAGAAGCAATTAGGCTTAAACCAAGAAACACAATAAGTCATAGTTGCTTACACTTTCATTTATACCCGTGATCAATGAAGATGCTTGATTTTTTGTCTAATGAGGATCATGCTACCTCAATGCAAAAAATCAACCTCACTTCCGACCAGAAACATAAATTAATGCAGTTGCATCACTCTACCCGTGACAAGCGAGTTTGTGACCGCATTAAAGCAATTATTCACTATTCAAATGGTTGGTCTACTCGTCAGATTGCAGAAGCGCTGCTTATCCACGACACAAGCGTTACTCGACATATTAATGAGTATCTTGCGACTGGCAAACTAAAGCCTGAAAATGGTGGTTCTGCAGGTTATTTATCCGTTGCTCAAACAGAAACCTTAATACTACATTTATCACAAAATACTTACCGATATTCTTATCAAATCATTGATTACATTTTTGAAAGCTGGGGTATCTCATTCAGTATTTCTGGATTGAATAAATGGTTACATCAACATAAATTTAGTTATAAATACCCTAAAGGTGTCCCTCATAAATTTGATGAAGCAAAACAAGCTGAATTTATTGAGTATTACAATCACCTTAAAGCAAACGTAGGTAAGGAGCCTATTTTATTCATGGATGCGATGCATCCAACTCAAGCTACTAAAGTAGCATGCGGCTGGATAAAAACAGGCCATGATAAAAGTATTGAAACCACAGGAAGCCGAACGCGACTAAACATTATTGGCGCAATAAATCTGAACCAAATTGGTTCCGCTATTGTTAAACGTTATGACAAAGTGAACGGTGAATATATTAATTTTTTCTTAGAGGAATTGAGAGCACAGCATTCGCCTGAACTCAGCATTCATCTAGTACTAGATGGTGCCGCTTATCATCGTTCAAATATAGTTAAAAACAAAGCAAAAGAGCTTAATATTCAGCTGCACTATTTACCTCCCTATAGTCCTAATTTAAATCCAATAGAACGGCTTTGGAAAGTCATGAACGAACATGTGAGAAATAATAAATATTTCTCTACAGCCAAAGAGTTTCGAGAACAAATCGATGATTTTTTCGAAAATAAGCTCCCTGAAATAGGAGGCTCCTTATCGAGTCGAATTAATGACAACTTTCAGAAGCTAGCATCTGCATCTTGAAGTGGGATGGGTATATACTATTGCTAAGTGTCTGATTCATTTAACCAGTTAAAATAATGCACTGCCTCAATATTGTCTCCTTACGTCTTTATTTTAATTTCAACCTCATTCCTTACTCTAATACATTATCTTTGTTCTTTTTCTAACGTAATAGCTTCTTTTTTATTGCGCGATCCCTCTTTAATGAGCAAAAAATAGATCCTCGTGTGATATGAGCAACAAATTGTTAATTAAAGAGATTCATATTTTTTAGTGCAATGGCACCCTGTTAACAAATAGGTAACATTTAGTTTAATGAAGCTTAATAAATTTACATATTTTTATTGGATTGCTGAATAAGCAATAATTTCAATTCTAACCTTACATGGAGTTAATAATGCTGAAGACTTTTTATAAAAGTACCTTAATCGCGGCTGTTGTCATGGTGACAAGTGCTAATGCTTTTGCAGCAGATAAAGTATATCGATTGAAACTTGCTGAATCCTGGGGACCTAATTTCCCTGTTTTTGGCGATTCAGTTAAAAATATGGTGAAAATGGCTGAAGAAATGTCCAATGGCCGTTTAAAAATTCGCGTTGACTCTGCTAATAAGCATAAATCAGCATTTGGTGTTTTTGATATGGTTAAAAGTGGTCAATATGACATGGGCCACTCAGCAAGTTATTACTATAAAGGTAAAGTGCCAAACACACTATATTTCACTACTATGCCCTTTGGTATGACTGCGATGGAGCAACATGCTTGGTTCCAATACGGTGGTGGCCAAGAGTTAATGGATCAAGTTTATGGCGATCATAATCTAATGGCTTTCCCTGGCGGTAATACAGGGGTGCAAATGGGAGGTTGGTTCCGTAAAGAAATTAATAGCCTCGACGATCTACAAAACTTAAAAATGCGTATTCCTGGTTTTGCGGGTGAAGTACTGGCTAAATTAGGCGCGACTCCAGTTAATATACCACCTGGTGAGTTATATACATCATTAGAGCGTAATACTATTGATGCGTTAGAGTGGGTAGGTCCATCACTTGATTTACGTATGGGTTTCCATAAAATTGCACCGTTTTATTACATGGGGTGGCATGAGCCAGCAACTGAGTTGATGTTTATTATCAATAAAAAGAAAATGGCTTCATTACCTGCAGACTTACAAGCAATCTTAGAAGTTGCAATGCGTAAAGCAGCTTATGATATGTATGTTCAATCATACGCTTTAAGCGCTGAAAACTGGGAAAAAATGACTTCTGAATTCCCTAACATTCAAGTTAAAACTTTCCCACCTGCGGTATTAAGTGCGATTAAAAATGCCAATGATGAGATCCTTGCTGAAAAAGCAAGTGGCGATGAAATGGCTGCTAAAATCATTAAATCACAGCAGGATTATCTAAAATTAGTGCGTGTGTGGACTGATATCTCTGAGTACGGTTACATTAAGAGTACCAAAGAATAACCGTTACACTCCTCATTAAGGCTACTTTATGTAGCCTTTTTTTCACCTATCTGTTTACTTAGAAGGAATTATCTTAAATGGAAGGTTTGCAAAAAGTCTTTGATCGCTTCTCAGATTATATTGGTAAAATTTCTGCAACATTAATGCTATTACTGTTGGCCAACGTTTTTTATGATGTTGTGGCTCGTTATTTTTTTAAATATAGCTCCATTGGTTTACAAGAATTAGAGTGGCATATCTTTGCTTCTATGTTCCTATTAGGTATTGCTTACACACTAAAAGAAGAAGGGCACGTTCGTGTTGATATTCTTTATGAAAAACTCAGCCTTAAAAACAGAGCTTGGATTAACAGCATAGGTTGTGTGCTGTTCTTACTGCCTTTTTGTGCTCTGGTTATTTGGTACAGCTACGATTTTGCTCTGGAGTCTTATCATTTGAATGAAACCAGTGGCGACCCAGGTGGTTTATCACATCGCTGGTTAATTAAAGCAATGATCCCTCTTTCTACTCTCGCGCTTGTATTTAGCGCATTAGGTATGTTGGTAAAAAATCTGCGCTGTATTGTTGAGAAAGATATTTAAAAGGGACTTTTTATGATTGGCATTATTATGTTTGGTGTGGCTTTATTGCTACTACTAACTGGTTTCCCCGTTGCATTTGTATTTGCAGGTGTGGCATTAATCTTTGGTGTTTTTGCTGAGGGTTTTGAGTTATTTGCTTTTATGCCTTATCGCATCATGAGCATTATGGAAAACTCGATTATGATGGCTGTTCCCATGTTTATTTTTATGGGTAACGTATTACAAAAAACGAAATTAGCTGAACAATTACTAGAGGCAATGGGGCAACTATTTGGCCGCATACGTGGTGGTGTTGCTGTTTCAACTATTTTAGTAGGTTGTTTGTTAGCTGCTTCAACAGGTGTTGTAGGTGCTTCTGTAGTGGCGATGGGAGTTATCTCCTTACCTGTTATGCTCAAGTATAACTATGACAAAAAACTTGCGACAGGTGTTATTTGTGCCTCTGGTACGTTAGGGCAAATTATTCCACCATCTATCATCTTAATCATTCTTGGTGATGTGATGGGAGTACCGGTTGGTGATCTGTTTAGATCTGCGGTGTTACCCGGCGCAGTATTGGTTGGGGCGTTTATTCTTTATGTACTGATTTACGCTTTCTTCAAACCAGAGTCTGCCCCTGCGCTTCCTGAGTCAGAGTTTGCAGGGCATGGAATGAAACCTTGTTGGACTGCTTTTAAAGCCATTGCTCCTCCTTTAGCGTTAATTTTTTCGGTATTAGGTTCAATATTTTATGGTATTGCAACACCAACTGAGTCTTCTGCTATTGGTGGCGGTGGTGCTATTCTGCTCGCTATTTTGTATCGTCAATGTTCTTGGAAGGTGTTGTGGGAGTCTTCAATTGAGACGGTAAAAGTCACGGCGATGGTATTTGCTATTTTCATTGGTGCAACAGCCTTTTCAATGGTCTTTTCTTACACAGGTGGGGAAGAAATTATTGAAGAGATCATGTTTAGTCTACCAGGTGATAAATGGGGTTTCCTGATCATTTCAATGTTGGTTATTTTGGTATTGGGCTTCTTCATCGATTTTGTTGAAATATCTTTTATTGTAGTACCAATGTTGTATCCAATTGCTGAAATGATGGGTATAGATTTAACATGGTTTGCTATTTTAATTGCAATGAACCTACAAACTTCATTCCTAACGCCCCCCTTTGGTTTTAGCTTATTTTACTTAAAAGGTGTGGCACCACCCGAAGTCAAAACCATGGACATCTATAAAGGAGTTATTCCCTTTATTCTCTTACAATTGTTAGTACTAGCTTCGATTGTGGTGTTCCCAGGGTTTTATGGGTTTGATTCATGATCAAAAGGGTCTGACTTTTAGTGGATTAGCGATAAAATGATTGTTAATAAAAACCTCTCTAGCAGAGGTTTTTTTATAGGTTGATTATATTGATTTCATGAAGAAAATTATTTTTTTAATCGTATAAATATTACTAAGGAGAGTGTCGATTTTGCCAGTTAAACAAAAAAGCCTGCTTTAAAAGCAGGCTTCTTAACAACAGATCATCGTTGCTCATTAATAGTAGTTAAGCGTCATTGATAACAATACTGCAACGCCAAAACAGACCATAGCAACATTGCCACATTACCACATTACTAAATCATAACAGTGCAATGCTTAGTCTCTGTTACTTAACTTCTTTACCCGATGCTTGTAGATCCGCATGGTATGAAGAACGAACTAAAGGTCCACAAGCTGCGTGTTCAAACCCTACTGATTTTGCCATTTCACCTAGTGCATCAAACTCTGCTGGTGGCACGTAACGCTCCACAGCAAGATGTTGTAAGCTAGGTTGTAAGTATTGGCCTAAGGTCAGCATAGTCACCCCATGAGCGGCTAAATCTTTAATTACCGTTTCAATTTGCTCATTGGTTTCGCCTAATCCCATCATTACACCTGATTTAGTCGGTACAGTTGGGTGCTGCTCTTTGAATTTTTGTAATAACTGAAGAGACCATTTGTAGTCTGCGCCTGGACGAACTTGCTTGTACAAATGCGGTGCCGTTTCTAGGTTGTGGTTAAATACATCAGGCACATCTTCTTCAAAACAAGCCAGTGCTTTATCCATACGACCTTTAAAGTCTGGTACTAAAATTTCAATTTTTATCGCTGGGTTAAGCAAGCGAATTTCACGAATACAATCAGCAAAATGTTGTGCACCACCATCTCTTAAGTCATCACGGTCAACGGAGGTGATTACCACATATTTTAGCTTCATATCTTTGATTGTTTCAGCTAATTTCTTTGGTTCATCTTTATCAACAGCCAGTGGTTTTCCATGGCCGACATCACAGAAAGGACAGCGACGAGTACAAATATCACCTAGAATCATGAAGGTCGCTGTACCGTGGTTAAAGCACTCATTTAAGTTCGGGCATGAGGCTTCTTCACAAACAGAGTGTAATTTGTTTTTACGCAGTGCTGCTTTAATTTCATTGACGCGAGTATTATCTGCAGCCAGCTTGATTTTCATCCAAGCAGGTTTTTTTAAGATAGTGCCTTTGTCCGATGGAATAACTTTGATAGGTATATGAGACATTTTATCTGCATCACGCAGTTTGTTGCCCGCGGTTAATTGGCTTGGCTTAGTGTTCATTAATAAAGCTCTCTATCTGTGTGTATTTTAAATTCTGATTTAATTTCTCAATCAATAACGGCGATAATTCAGCGACGGATGAGGTTAATCCTAAATCGCGACACTGGGTCATTTCTAATCCAGCATAACCACAGGGGTTAATTTGTAAAAAGGGAGTGAGATCCATGTCGACATTCAAGGCAAGGCCATGAAACGAACAGCCTTTACGAATCTTTAATCCTAATGATGCAATTTTTTTACCATCAACATAAACACCTGGTGCATCGGGTTTAGCTACTGCAGTGATATTATGATCAGCAAGTAGATCTATAATGGCTTGTTCAATAATCGTAACTAAGCTACGCACATTAAAATCTTTGCGGCGTATATTAATTAATAAATAAGCGATTAATTGTCCCGGAGCATGGTGTGTTATCTGCCCACCTCGGTCACTTTTAACAACAGGAATATCTGTCTGTGTTAATAAATGTTCTGCTTTTCCAGCTAACCCTTGTGTGAAAACAGGCGTATGTTCAACCAACCAGATTTCATCAATCGTTTCTTGATCTCGCTGCTCGGTGAAATCACTCATTGCTTGCCAGGTTTGCTGATAGGGTTGAACCCCTAGGTAGCGAATAATTAATTTATCTTGTATTAATGTCATGAGCTTGGCTTATAAATAGACTGGCTTATAAAATAAAGCGAACAAGTTCAAGCTTGTTCAATTCACTATAAATTTCTTCTATATGTTCTTTGCTAGTAACAATCACTGGTACTGCTAAAGAATGATAGTTGCCTTTAGAGCTGGGTTTTATGGTCGGAGAATAGTCACCTGGTGCTATTTGTTGGATAACACTGATCACTTCTGGAACCAATTGAGGATGAGCCATACCCATCACCTTAAATGACAAACTACATGGAAACTCTAATAATTCATCAAATTTAGTATTCAATGCCATGACTAACTCCTGATTGAGAGATTGATTGAAAGTTAAAAGTGAGGACAAGCCTCACTGATAAAGATCCTATTAATGTTATATAGGTAATATAGCTTATATGGGGATCTTTTTAACCAAACCAACCAATAAATAATAATTTAATATAATCGATGATACGGCTGAAAATACCACCTTCTTCAACAGTCTCTAAAGCAATTAGATCATAAGTTGCGATGGCCTCATCTTCCAAGGTGTAATTCACTTGGCCCACTTTGTCACCTTTTTGAATAGGAGCGCGTAGTTCACTATCAATTACAAAGTCTGCTTTTAAATTCTGTGATTGGTTACGTGGAAGTGTTAGTGGTGTATCAACTGCAACACCTAAACGAATGTTTGCTTGTTGACCCATCCAAATACGTTCACTAGCTAATTGATCGTTTGCTTTGTAAGGAGTAATTGTTTCAAAGAAGCGAAAGCCCCAGTTAAGTAGTTTTTTACTTTCTACTTTACGACCTTCATCTGAACGAGCACCCATTACAACACTGATTAAACGCATGCCATCTTTAGTTGCTGAAGAAACTAAGCTGTAACCTGCTGCACTAGTGTGACCTGTTTTTATGCCGTCTACGTTTAAGCTTTTATCCCACAATAGACCGTTACGGTTATATTGAACAATACCGTTAAACTTAAATGATTTTTCACTATAAATTCGGTATTCCGTTGGTACATCTGTAATCAATGCTTTAGCAAGGATCGCCATGTCGCGAGCGGTAGTATGGTGGCCGTCCGCATGTAAACCGTGGCTATTAACAAAGTGAGTATTGTTCATGCCTAGTTGTAATGCCCATGAATTCATTAAATCTGCAAATGCGCCTTCACTGCCAGCAATGTGCTCAGCCATTGCTACACAAGCATCATTACCTGATTGAATAATGATACCGCGATTCAAATCTTCTACAGTGACTTCTTTACCTACTTCGATAAACATTTTTGAAGAATCTGGAAAGTTTTTTGACCATGCATTTTCAGAAATAGTTACTTTGTCATCAAGATTTAAATTACCTGATTTAAGTTCCTGTCCAATGATGTAACTGGTCATCATTTTAGTTAAAGATGCTGGCTCTAGTAATTCTTCACTGTTGTTTTCAGAAAGTACCTTTCCTGAATTGAAATCTATTAATAAGTACCCTTTAGCAGCAATAGACGGTGCTTTAGGAATGATCATAGGAGCGGAGAATACATTAATGCTAAATAAGAAAGTGATAAGCAGCAGGCTTACTTTTTTCATGTTACATACCTTCAAGGTTGTTAAGTCGAAAAATTGTTACGCACTATAGCAGATGAAGCGTTATTTGCTAAGGGGCTAAGATGATTTGTTGAGTAATTATTCTGGCTCCGTGCCTGTTCACCATTAAACCTTATTAATGAGTTTAATAAGGTTTATCTATCCTTATTGTACATTTTTTCACTGCAATCCTCTTAAATTAGTAAGAGTGCAGTTAAGCAAAACATAAGGGTAAGAAGCTTAGTCAAAAAAATATTAATTAAGTTCGATACAAATATTTATAAATAAAATCCCAGTGTTTCATATTAGTGCAGAGAAAGAATATTAAATGCACCGAGTTGGTGCGAAATGAGCAGCTTAAAATTATTGATGTAATTAACGTGTTGTTATTTAAGGTAAATATATTTTGGCACGTTAGTTGTAAATAGAATCATATATGCAAACGTTAAATACACATTAAAGGAATATATGATGAAAATGTTAACCGCAATTATTAAACCATTTAAATTAGATGAAGTGCGTGAAGCCGTAATGGGTATCGGCATTGCTGGTGTTACTGTTTCTGAAGTTAAAGGTTTTGGTCGTCAAAAAGGACATACTGAATTGTATCGTGGCGCTGAATACCAAGTAGATTTTTTACCAAAAGTAAAATTAGAAATTGCAGTGAAAGATGATGATATTGAGCGTTTAGTTGAAGCTATCGTTGGCGCTGCAAATACAGGGAAAGTAGGTGACGGTAAAATATTCATTCAACCGTTAGAGCAAGTTGTTCGTATTCGTACTGGCGAATTAGACGAAGAAGCACTTTAAACCAAATTCATTAAGTTAAGGATTACCATTATGGAAACGACAGTTACAGAACTACGATTTGCGTTAGACACCTTTTATTTTTTAATTTCGGGTGTTCTTGTTATGTGGATGGCAGCAGGTTTTGCCATGTTAGAGGCGGGTTTAGTTCGTTCTAAAAATACCACTGAAATTTTAACTAAAAATATCGTGTTATATGCGATTGCTTGTACGATGTTTTTACTTGTTGGTTACAACATCATGTATGTAGACAATACTGCAGGCGGTTGGTTACCTTCATTTGGTTCATTAATTGGTACTCAGGCAGAAGGTGCTGATCACTCTTTAGAATCTGACTTCTTCTTCCAAGTAGTATTCGTTGCAACTGCAATGTCTATCGTATCGGGTGCTGTTGCTGAACGTATGAAATTATGGGCATTCCTTATTTTTACCGTGTTTTTAACTGGTTTTATCTACCCAATTGAAGGTTTTTGGACTTGGGGTGGCGGTTTCCTAAGCGAAGCTGGTTTCAGTGACTTCGCTGGTTCAGGTATCGTTCACATGGCCGGTGCAGCCGCAGCATTAGCAGCAGTAATATTGCTAGGTGCCCGTCGTGGTAAATACGGTAAGAATGGTAGTATTCACCCAATCCCAGGTTCTAACATGCCACTTGCTACATTAGGTACGTTTATTCTATGGATGGGTTGGTTTGGTTTTAACGGTGGTTCACAACTATTAATCTCTGATGCAGAAAACGCATCTGCAGTAGGCCTTATCTTTTTAAATACAAATGCCGCAGCTGCTACAGGTGCTATTGCAGCACTATTAGTGAGCAAGTTTAAATGGGGTAAAGCAGATTTAACAATGATTCTAAATGGTGCATTAGCTGGTTTAGTTGCGATTACTGCTGACCCACTATCTCCATCACCACTATTTGCAGTCGTGATTGGTGCTATTGCAGGTATTATCGTTGTTTACAGTATTATTACTTTTGATAAATTGAAAATTGATGATCCAGTAGGTGCATTATCGGTACATGGTGTATGTGGTTTATTCGGTCTATTAGTTGTACCAATGTCGAATGACGGTGCATCATTTATGTCTCAATTATACGGCGCAGCGGTTATCTTTGGATTTGTGTTTGTTTCTTCATGGATCGTTTGGTCTATCATCAAAGTTACAATGGGTATTCGCGTTACTGCTGAGCAAGAAGATGCAGGTATGGATTTACACGATTGTGGTGTTGAAGCTTACCCTGAGTTTAAAGATTAATTACAGCTGATTATTAACCTCTGAGTATTGTTAATATTTAAGATAATGCGTTAATTAAAATTGAAATCCCTACTTTATTATTTAAAGTGGGGATTTTTTTTATATTAACTTTTGATTATTCAATCTAAACTATGGCATCTAATAACGTATTTTACCGTTGATTAAGGAATGATTATGTTTAAAAAAATCCATTTATTAAGTTTACCTGCACTGCTTCTGTTAACTGCTTGTTCGAATAACAACCCAACACAAGAAACGGCAATCGGTGAAATACCTAGCTGGATATTAAATCCTCAAACAGAAGATGGCATTGCCGTTTCTGAATGTGTCCTATGGTCTGGTAACATGTCGATTGATAAGCAACAGGCGATGGCGAATGCTCGTGCTTCATTAGCACAACGTATTGACACTCGTGTTAGTGCAATGGACAAAGCCTATAGTGACAAAGTAGACGTAGCCACTGGAATTGAGTCAGGAGTTACTTTCTCAAGCGTTTCTAAACAAGTGACCGAACAAAACTTATCCGGTACCAGCGCATTAAAAACAGATATTGTGAAGATTGCTGAGAAAGATAATTTATGTGTATTAGTGGCAATTGGGCAAGCGTCAACCAAAACTATTTTTGAAGATTTGGTGAGTGCTTCTAAGCTACCGCTAAACGCAGAGCAAAAAGATACTCTTTACCAGGAATTTAAAGCTCAAGATGCGGAGCAGCAACTGGACCAAGAAATACAGAAGTTAAAAGATAATAAAACTGATTAACTGTTGATACCGAGACTGCCTTAAGCCTTTATTTTTCGTTATATTTTATAAAGGCATTAATACCTGTTAATGCCTTTTTTATAACGCCTAGATTCTCAACATTACACCACCTTAACAAGCGCCTTCATCAAACTGCTTAATTATAATTGCAACATGAAGTCTTTTTGTATGCCAAATTTAAGCTATCGAATTAAACAGTTCAATTAAGTAACCGGCATAGATACTCAATAGGTAAATTCCCCATCATATAATCAACTGGCATAGTTATTGCTTTTTACTATTATCTGTGTCAAAAAAAGGCTATTTACAATGAATATTAATGCAGCATCAATGTTTAAAGAGTTACAAACTCAAGGCTTAGAAGCAAAAGGGTTAAGTAACGAATTAAGTACAAAAGCAACTAATCCAGCGCCTGCTGATTTTTCTGCAATGCTTAAACAAGCAATTGAAAATGTAAATGGCTTGCAACAAAATACATCAGATTTACGTAATAGCTTTGAAATGGGTGATAAAGATGTCAGCTTAGCTGATGTTATGATCGCATCGAATAAATCTGGTTTAGCATTTGATGCGACCGTGCAAGTGCGTAACAAAATGGTTGAAGCTTATAAAGAAGTTATGAGCATGCCTGTTTAATCGCCTCACTGCATAAATATAATAGTTAAAAAGGAAGCACTGTGTCTAATTCAGCAAGTAATGCTAATTTGTTGCTAGAAGGTAATGGTAATAATGACATACCAGCAGTACCACAAAAAGGGGCGATTTCTTCGTTTTTCTCTAATGTGGATGTATTGCGTCAAATTAGTATGATCATCGGTTTGTTGATTGTCCTCGCAATTGTAGTGATCATTTGGTCATGGGGCAAAGAAGCCGATTATCGTCCTTTAGGCACCTATCAAACTGACGAGTTAATCAGCACGTTAGACTTTTTAGATCAGCAGAAACTTCCTTATAAATTAGAAGGTAATAATGTTTCCGTCATGTCTGATCAATATCAGAAAATAAAACTGCTAATGACACGTGCAGGTTTAGTTAATGATAATACAGAAAATGGCGACGATATTTTATTGCAAGACATGGGGTTTGGTGTAAGCCAACGTGTTGAAAAAGAAAGATTAAAGCTAAGTCGTGAACGCCAACTTGCTCTCGCGATTAAAGAAATGAAAAATATTACTAACGCACAAGTATTATTAGCAATTCCCAAAGAAAGTGTATTTGCTCGTAAAGAGCGTCAAGCTAGTGCAACTGTGGTTATTACCACTTCTCGATCTTATGCATTATCAGGCCAAGAAGTTGATTCTATTGTCGATTTAGTGGCTTCAGCCGTTCAAGGCCTATCACCAAACAATGTTACCGTTACTGACCAACGAGGTCGCTTATTGCATTCAGGTAGTACTTCTGGGGCTTCTGCACAAACCAGTAAAGAATTTGGTATGCAGCGTGAACGAGAAGAAGAATATAAATCTAAAATTGATGCGATTTTAATTCCGGTACTAGGGATTGCTAACTATGCATCAGAAGTTGATTTAGTGATGGACTTTACCGTTGTTGAAGAAACTAAAAAAACGTTTAACCCTTCTAATCAAGCTGTTCGTAGCGAAATGTTGATTGAAGATAAATCATCATCTTCTTCTTTGTTAGGGTCTGTCCCTGGCGCGCTATCAAACCAACCACCGGCGAATGGTGCGATACCTGAAGAATTAACCGAAGCTAATGAAGAGGCTAATACGAATGATGGCTCATCAAGAACTGAATCAACTCGAAATTATGAAGTTGATACAACCATCACTCATACTAAACACAAAGTAGGTAAAGTCGATCGCCTAGCGGTATCGGTCGCCTTGGATTACACTAAATCAGTAAATGATGCTGGTGAAGCTGTTTATACGCCAAGAACTCCCGAAGAAGTAGAAAATATTCGTCAGTTATTGTTAGGTGGCTTAGGGATCAATGATGCACGTGGCGATATTTTGGCGCTGGCTTCTGTTAGCTTTAATCGCCCTGATGTTGAGCCTATAATTGAAGAAGACTTTTGGGAAACTGAAACCTTCCAAGGTTACGTTCGCTTTGGCGGTAGTTTACTTGTCATTATTTTGACCCTGTTGTTGATTGTGCGTCCAATCATGAAAAAATTATTGTACCCAGAGCCTACTGAGACTGAAGAAGATTACGAATTAGGTGGTGCGATTGGTTCAATCGATAACGACAATCTACAATTATTATCTGATGATCATAATGACACTCCTGATTTTGGATTAAATAACAGCGGGCAAATAAAATTACCTGATTTACATAAACATGAAGATTTATTAAAAGCAGTGAGAGCCTTGGTGGCGAATGAGCCTGGGTTGTCAGCGCAAGTAATTAGAGAGTGGTTATTAGAAGATGAGTGATAACGATAAAAAAGAAAAATCAACGCAAGTGGCTGAGTATGACGTATCGACGTTAACGGGTGCTGAAAAATCAGCAATCTTAATGCTTAGTTTAACACCAGCTGATGCTGCGCAAATATTTCGAAACCTTGAACCTAAACAAGTGCAGAAACTGGGGATGCAAATGGCTTCCTTAGAAGATTCTTCACAGGCTAAAGTAAGTGGTGTTCATCGTGCTTTTATTGAAGATATTCAACAATACAGTAATATCGGTTTAGACAGTGAAGACTTTGTGCGTAACTCATTAATCGAAGCCCTTGGTGCCGATAAAGCCGGTAATCTAGTCGACCAAATTATTCTAGGCAGTGGTTCTAAAGGTCTAGACTCACTTAAATGGATGGATGCTCGACAAGTAGCGAGCATTATTCAAAATGAGCATCCGCAGATCCAAACCATTGTTTTGTCTTATTTAGATCCGGAGCAATCCGCTCAAATATTAACTCAATTCCCTGAGAAAATTCGTTTAGATTTAATGATGCGTATTGCTGATTTAGAAGAAGTGCAACCTGCTGCATTACAAGAGTTGAATGAGATCATGGAGAAACAGTTTGCCGGACAAGCGGGCGCTCAAGCTGCGAAAATGGGTGGGACTAAAGCTGCCGCTGATATCATGAACTACTTAGAAACTGCTATTGAAGGCCCATTAATGGATTCTTTACGTGAATCAGACGAAGACATGAGTCAACAAATTCAGGATCTTATGTTTGTATTTGATAATCTTATTGATGTTGATGACCGCGGTATTCAAACGCTACTGCGCGAAGTACCACCAGAACAATTACAATTGGCACTTAAAGGTGCAGAAGAACAACTTAAAGACAAAATATTGGCTAATATGTCTAAACGTGCCGCTGAAATGCTAGCAGATGATCTGGAAGCAATGGGACCAATCCGTATTAGTGAAGTTGAAGGTGCACAGAAAGAGATCCTATCAATCGCACGCCGTTTATCTGATGCTGGCGAGTTAATGCTAGGCGGTGGTGGCGGTGAAGAGTTCTTATAATTGAGCATTCACTAATACCCCCTAGTCGCCAATGTTTATTACTTACCTAATCGGTTACCCTTTTAGGTAAGTAAATACAATCATCTAACTTTAATTAAATAGCCCTATTATATTGTTAACTTATATATTTAAGTTATATAGACTGGTTATACAGACGAATTATGTAGCTTAGTTATATAGCCCGTTAATTTAGAGCTGTGATATGGTTTACAAATATAAGCTAGTTGCATTTTTTAGTCGTATCATCGGGTAACTCGTTAATTATTAAGTAAGGTAAATGCATGAGCATTGAAAGTGATAAAGATTTTCAAGAGTGGATCTTGCCAGATTTTGAAGCCGAGGAAACCCTGCAAGAAGATGAAATTGACCTATTTGGTCGACCTGCAAATTGGTACCGTAGCCAGCAAGAAGAAGAACCCACTCCAGTCAAAGACGAACCTAAACCACTTACTTTAGAAGATATAGAATCCATTCGAGCTTCGGCCTATGAGGATGGCTTCAATGAGGGTAAAGAAGCTGGAATGGCAAAAGGTCTAGAGGAAGGGAAATTACAAGGTTTAGCGGAAGGACACGAACAAGGTTTAGCGCAAGGTATTGAACAAGGCTTAAGCGAAGGAAAAGCAAAAGTTGATGCACAAGCACTACATTGGGAACAGTTAGTTTCTCGCTTACACCAACCACTTGAAAAATTAGATGATAATGTCGAATTTCAATTAATTAAATTGGCAACTAATTTAGCTGAACAAATGGCGCGCTGTGAAGTTAGTGTTAATCCTCAAGTTATTCTACAAGCCTTAAAGCAAGGTGTTGAAGCACTACCGGTTAATGAACAAACTATTGTGATTTCGCTGAATCCTGAAGATCTTGTATTCGTAGAAACTGCATTCTCTGAATCCGAGTGTCAAAAGCGTGGCTGGGATTTACGTTCAGAACCTACCTTGTTAAGAGGTGATTGCCAAATACACACGCAAACTTCCAGTATTGATTATGCTTTTTCGACACGTATCGAACAAGTACTAAAACACTTCTTAAAAGAGAATTATGAAAATACCCCTGAAGTAAGTAACGACGGTGATATTAGTCATGATCAGCCTTTAGATTATGAAATGAAAACAGAACAAGATTTATTAGCAGAAGCCGAATCCTCGACTGAACCGACGGATATTAATGATACTAACGCCATTAACGATCAACAGAACGATCTTGCAGCTGCCACTGGTACAGATAAAAGCTCAAGTGAAACTGAGACAAATATTGAAAATGCCAATACTAATAATAAGACGCTTAATTAACCATGAAAACATTATCGCAACGCATCACTCAATATCAAGTAGGCGAGTCAGTTACTCATCCCGTGGTGGCTGGAAAGCTGGTGCGTGTTGTTGGTCTTACCTTAGAAGCGGTTGGGTGTAGTGCTGCCGTGGGGAGTATGTGTAAAGTAGAAACGAATGACGGTTATATTGATGCCGAAGTTGTAGGTTTCTCAAACGATCGATTATTTTTAATGCCCAGCGAACGTTTAACTGGTGTATTACCTGGCGCTAAAGTCATTCCTCAAACAAAAGAAGTTGGTATTCCGGTAGGAATGGAATTACTCGGGCGTGTTTTAGATGGCATGGGAAACCCGATTGATGGTAAAGGAGAAGTAAAAACCAATACCATGAGTGGTTATAACAACACACGTATTAACCCCCTTTCTCGTAAAGCGATTAAACAACCTCTTGATACCGGCATCAAAGCAATTAATGCATTATTAACCGTCGGCCAAGGACAACGAATGGGTTTGTTCGCGGGGTCCGGTGTGGGTAAAAGTGTTTTATTGGGCATGATGACCCGAGGTACTAATGCCGATGTGGTGGTAGTAGGATTGATTGGTGAACGTGGTCGAGAAGTAAAAGAGTTTATTGAAGAAATTTTAGGGGAAGAGGGGCGTGCTCGTGCGGTTGTGATTGCAGCCCCAGCCGATGCATCACCATTGATGCGTTTAAAAGGCTGCGAGACTTCGCTTACCATTGCTGAATATTTTCGCGACCAAGGTTTGAATGTTTTATTATTAATGGACTCATTAACTCGTTTTGCACAGGCACAGCGTGAAATTGCACTGGCGATTGGTGAGCCGCCTGCTACTAAAGGTTACCCGCCTTCTGTTTTTGCAAAGCTACCGGCCTTAGTAGAGCGTGCTGGGAACGGTAATGAAAACCAAGGCTCTATTAGTGCGTTCTTTACCGTATTAACAGAGGGCGACGATCTTCAGGATCCTATTGCCGATGCTTCTCGCGCTATCTTGGATGGCCATATCGTATTATCGCGTTCATTAGCAGACTCTGGGCATTTTCCTGCTATTGATGTGGGTAAATCAATTAGTCGAGTTATGCCAATGGTAACCTCCGATGAGCATCAAACCTTAGCGAGGGTGCTAAAACAGGCTTATTCCTTATACGAAGAAAATAGAGAGTTAATTACGATTGGTGCTTATGCGCGTGGCAGTGATCCTCGAATCGATAAAGCGATCTTGATCAGGCCAAGGTTGGATCACTTCTTGCAACAGGGTATGAAAGACAGTATTAGTTATAACGATTGTTTGACACAGCTTGCAGTATTGACGCAGGAGTTTGTTAAAAGTTAATAGGGAAAAATCATGGCCGTTGATGCATTACAGCTTGTTTATGAACAAAGAGAAAAGCAAGTTGAGCAAGCTTTACAAGCTTACCAACAGGCTCAAAAAGCATTATTTGAACAACGTAACCAACTGCAAAATCTACATCAATATAGACGTCAATATACTGCTCAATTAAGTGAAAAAGGCTCGCAAGGCCTGACTATTTCAACCTTAGCTAAATACCAACAGTTCATTGTACAAATAGATCAAGGGTTAACTAATCAACAGTCTTCATTAGTTAAGTTTGAATATGCCGTACGCGAAAAAAAACGTCAGTGGACAGATAAACAGATTGCGCATAAAGCAATGGGTTTATTGTTAGAAAAAAAAGCACGTGAAAAAATAAAACTAGCCGATAAAAAAGAACAACAATTATTGGATGAATTTGCCACTTTTCAGTTTTTTCGAAAGAAACAAGCGGAACAAGATACAAATTAAGTTTTTACTTAATAATCTACTTTTTTGGTCTATTAATTGCTTTATTAAAGTAATGGTCAAATTTCGATAAAAGCGGCAACGAGTGACGTTAACCTTGTGATAGGTGCCGCTAAAATCCACCGTAAGTGAAATAGAGAATACTTTTATGATGCAATCCTTATTAAATGGCGCTGTAAGCGCAAAAAACAATGATCTGAAGGCGCATAAAGAGAGCGATAAAATAGATTCGGCTGCGAATAATTTTTCAAAATCTAAGCTTACGGAAGAACAAAATAGTTTTTCTAAAGTATTAAAAGAAAATATCAAACAAGATAATGTAGCAACAGATACTAAAGCAAATAACAAAATAAATACTAAAGAACAAAATAATACGATTCAGAAGGCGGCTAATAAATCAGAAATGAATAGCCTCAATGGTGCTTCTGAGTCTACAGACGTAAAGGCTAAAAATAGCGCTATTAGCGATTCAGCAAACCACAATAAAGCACCTAGTGGAGACATTAAGACTAACGTGACGACTAATAAGTCTGTCGCTATTGATAGTAATATTACTTCTAATACCGCTGAAACAAAGCAGATGCTTGGTTTGTTGCAAAAAAACAATGCAGGGGATGCGATAAAAGTAACAACTAGCGAAATACAACAGGAGCTAGGGCAAAAAATATTGTCACCTTCAATGGATGCTGCAAGTTTACAACAACCTAGTTTAGCGAATTCTGCAAATATCAATTATTCTGCGTTGACTGGACAGCAAAATAATAGCGAAAAAATGACGGCTTCTGGTGATTCCGATGCCCAAACGGATGCTGATCAGGAAATTAACAATACACAAAATCAACAACTGTTATTGGCTATTCAGTCTGCGCAGCAAGTCAATACAAAGGTTAATGTCAGTAATAATGAAGTCACTGGAGAAAGTGCCGCTGAATTCGACATTAATAATCAACTAATGTATCTCGATGGAAGTGAAGCAACGTTAAATACTACCGATATCAATCCAAAAATAGAATCTACCGATGCGAGTGATATGCTTACTAGTGAGGATATCGCAGAAGTAGCCGCTTTGGCTGCTAATGTAATGACAGCCCAAAATACTCCACAACAAAACATGATTAATAATGCAGGTGTAAACACAGCAGATTTCGTGGCAGGCGAACAAGTTGTTACTGGAGCACAAGGTAATAATGAACTAAACATTAGCAATTCTAACAATGGTAGCAATGTCGTAAATAATAATGTTGTAACGAGTAATGGGACAAAGAGTACGACTGCTGAAGTAAATATTGCTAGTCAATTAGCGAGTACCGAAGGCTCTAGCCTTTCGGACAATACGCTAAGTGCAAACCCTCTACCTGCAAATTCCCTATCAGCAAATAGTACGGATAGTAATACAGAAAAGGTTGATCCTATTATCTCAGCTTTGACTAAGGATAATACACAGCAAAACAAATCAATAACTACACCTGCAACCTCAATGCTTGAAACTATAGGGGCTGAAAGTGTTGTTGAACCATTAACTGCGGCTAATAACAGCCAAGCCTTAAAGGTTGCTGATAGTCTAGGGCAAAGTGTTGATGAACAAGATCCTGTTACTATAGAGACCATTAATTCTACAAATGCACAGCTCACAGAAGACATTCCAGTAGATGTTGTTAATGTAAATGCGACAACAAATACTGCTGTCAATTCAACGATTAATAAAGAATCTATAGACAACAATATCGAACAACAAAAAATTACTACTAAAGCTGCAAATACTAGTAACTCAGCCTTAAATACTGGAGGCGATGGCAGCAATAATGAAAAAAATGATCAAAGCAGTTCATTAAAACCGATGGCGGCAAGCAACCAATCTCAGCCGATTGCCACAAATGTTTCAGGCACAACTCCAGAGAGCGAAACTGATCCTGCGAGTATCGAGGCGGCATTGCAGACACTTAAAACGTCAGAACAAGATGATAGTGCAGGATCTCCTATTAGGCATGAAAGCACCGCTGCAGCACAAGCTGTTACAGATGTTAACGGCGCTAGACCCAATCAAACTAGTTTAGCGCAATTGGATAAATTAATGGCGGGTAATCAACAGCAGCAAGCAACGAACAATCTATTACAACAACCTTTAGACATTCAATCAAAACATGCCGCGGCAATGATGGGCGAACGAGTGATGATGATGATCTCTCAAGGTAAGCAAGAGGTTCAAATTCGTTTAGACCCTGCTGAGTTAGGTTCAATGTTTATTAAAGTTAATATTCAACAAGATCAATTACAATTGAATATTCAAACTCAAGCTGGCTTAAGTAAAGATATTATTGAACAAAATATGCCACGGTTAAGAGAACAACTTGCACAGCAAGGAATTCAATTGGGTGAAGCAAACGTCCAGCAACAATCTCAACAACAAGGTCAGCAACAACAAAATAACGGTATGAATGCTATGTCAGGTAGGCAGACTCATAACAACGGAATGGTCGAAGAAGAGCAAACAGCGGTATGGATGCCATCAAAAGTAGCGTCTACAGATCAAGGAATTGATTTTTATGCTTAAACAAAGCAATAGTTACTGGCTTACTGAGAAAGAACCATTAAAATCAACTTATTATTTTTGTACAAAACACGTATTCTTGAAAAATTGAGAATAAATACATCGAGAGGAATGACAGGCAATGGCTGAAGGAAATGATGCATCAATAGACGGTGAAAATGCAGCACCTAAAAGTAAGAAAAAATTAATTATCATCATTGTTGCTGTTGTGGTTTTGCTTGCCGCTGGTGGCGGTGGTGCTTTTTTTATGCTCTCTGGGGATGATGCGGCAAGCGATGAAACAGCGGCTGAAGCAACGACTGAAACCACAGAAAAAGGGGCTAACTACGTGCCAATGCCACGGCCTTTTGTGTTCAATGTATTAGAAGGTAAGCGCGATCGCACAGTGCAAATTAAAGTGCAATTAATGGTTAACACTAAAAGCAGTGAAGCCATTATTCGTAAACACATTCCATTATTAGAAAGTACATTAGTGAGTGTTTTTGGTTCAGCAACGATTGAACAATTACGTAGCCCTGCAGGCAAAAGTGAATTACGCCAAAAAGCGCTTGAAGAATTAAATGCCGCAACCACTATGGTTGAGCAAAGTGCACTTATCCATACGGTACTATTTACCGGTTTTGTTTTACAGTAATAGATAAGGGCTAAGCATGGATTTATTATCTCAAGACGAAATTGATGCACTATTGCATGGTGTGGATGACGTTGATGAGGAAGTGATTGAAAATGATGCGATGGATGAAAGCAACTCTCATGCCCATTTCGACTTTTCTTCACAAGACCGTATTGTTCGTGGTCGAATGCCAACCTTGGAATTGGTTAATGAGCGTTTCGCTCGTCATCTAAGGATCAGTTTATTTAATATGTTACGCCATACCGCTGAGGTTTCAATCAATGGTGTGCAAATGCTTAAATTTGGAGAGTATGTTCACACCCTATTTGTTCCTACTAGCCTTAATATGGTTCGCTTTAGACCTTTAAAGGGAACTGGGTTGATCACCATGGAGGCGCGACTAGTTTTTATTTTAGTTGAGAACTTTTTTGGTGGTGATGGGCGTTATCACGCAAAAATTGAAGGGCGTGAGTTTACGCCAACAGAGCGCCGTATTATTCAAATGTTATTAAAAATAATTTTTGAAGATTATCATGAGGCGTGGTTACCGGTGATGGATGCTGAATTTGAATATTTAGATTCAGAAGTAAATCCTGCAATGGCAAATATAGTTAGTCCGACTGAAGTGATTGTGGTTAACTCTTTTCATATCGAATTAGATGGCGGCGGCGGTGATTTTCATATTGCGATGCCTTACTCGATGTTAGAGCCAATCCGTGAATTATTAGATGCGGGTGTGCAAAGTGACAAAGAAGATACTGACCAACGTTGGTCTCAGGCGCTTCAAGATGAAATTATGGATGTTGAAGTTGATTTAGGTGCGCGCTTAGTAGAGAAGCAAGTTTCATTGCGAGATATGATGCATTGGAAAGCAGGCGATATTATTCCCGTGGATTTACCCGAAAGTTTATTAGTGTCGGTGGAAGGTTTACCGACTTATAGGGCAACATTAGGGCAAAGCAATGATAATTATGCATTAAAAATAACTCAAAAAATTGCGCGCCCTGAAGTGCAAAAAACACAAATTCAATTGCAAGACTTAAAAGAGAAAAAACCTAAGTCCAGTTAGCTTAAATACAGTTAAGCTAAATAAACATAAATATAGTTAAGTAAAAATAAGTAAAGCTAAGCTAAGTAATTAATCGATAGGATATAAAGCATGAGCACAGAACAAGATATGGCAGATGAATGGGCTGCGGCATTAGAAGAGTCTGGAGATGCAGATTCAGGCGCTACAAATATTGATTTGGACGAGTTGAAAGATACTGCTGCGCCAATGAGTAAAGAAGAATTGGCTCGTTTAGATAGCATCTTAGATATTCCTGTGACTATTTCAATGGAAGTAGGCCGAAGTAAAATTAATATCCGTAACCTATTACAGCTTAACCAAGGTTCAGTAGTTGAATTAGAGCGTGTTGCTGGTGAACCACTAGATGTATTAGTTAATGGTACTTTGATAGCACACGGTGAAGTTGTTGTTGTTAATGACAAGTTTGGTATCCGCTTAACCGATGTCATTAGTCAAACTGAACGTATCAAAAAACTAAAATGAAGCAGTTAATTCAAACAGTTTTGTTAACAGTAATTAGCTTGCCTGTTGTTGCTTTAGAAGAGACTAGTAAACGCCCAGAATTAGCGATAGGCACTATGCTTGGCTCTTTAATACTGGTGCTTGCTTGTATTTTTTTGTTTGCTTATTTAATGAAAAAAAGCAATTTTATTCGCCAAGGTGGCAGTAAAAACCCAATTAAAGTCATTGCAACTCAACCGCTAACTAATAAAAGCCGTGTGCAAATTATTGAAGTCTACGGTAAGCAGTATTTATTAGGAGTGAGTGAGCAATCAATCAACTTATTAGATCAAATAGATACACCGAGTGTCGAGCAACAGGTTGAAACTCAAAGCGTGCCATCATTTGCGACAGCTTTTGCCAGTGTATTATCTAAAGCAGGAAAAAAGAATAATGAATAAACTGCTGATATTATTATGCTCAGGTCTATTTTTGTTTGCTCCACAGGTAATGGCAGAGCCTGGTGCATTGTCGGCAGTCACTGTGACAACGAGTGCTGCAGGTGACCAAGAGTACAGTGTAACCTTGCAAGTACTTGCGTTTATGACTGCGCTTAGCTTCTTGCCTGCAATGTTGATTTTAATGACCTCTTTCACTCGTATTGTGATTGTAATGTCGATTCTTCGTCAAGCGCTTGGCTTACAACAAACGCCTTCGAATCAAGTGGTGAATGGTATCGCTTTATTTATGACGTTTTTTATTATGGCGCCAGTTTTCGACCGTGTGAATGAAAGTGCAATACAACCTTACTTAAATGAAGAGATGACAATAGTGCAAGCCCTTGAACAAGGGAAAAAGCCTATGATGCAATTTATGTTGTCACAAACGCGGCTGAAGGATTTAGAAACATTTTTAGAAATTGCTAATGTAGAAGTTGATAGCCCTGAGGAAGTTCCGATCACTGTGCTGATCCCGGCTTTTGTCACCAGTGAATTAAAAACCGCTTTCCAAATCGGCTTTATGCTGTTTATTCCTTTTTTAATTATTGACTTGGTGGTTGCTAGTATCTTAATGGCCATGGGGATGATGATGTTATCACCGATGATTATTTCATTACCCTTTAAGCTAATGTTATTTGTATTAGTGGATGGCTGGAATCTAGTGATGGGTAGTTTAGCTAATAGTTTCGGGTTGTAAGGATACTTATGGAACCGGAAGTTTTTGTAAACATATTTAGACAAGCCTTATGGCTGGTTTTGATCCTCGTATCTGCGGTTATCGTGCCAAGTTTATTGGTGGGTTTGGTGGTTGCTGTGTTTCAAGCGGCAACATCAATTAATGAACAAACCTTGAGTTTTTTACCGCGTTTAATTATGACCTTAGTTGCCTTAGCCTATGGTGCACATTGGGGGTTTGGTAAGTTGATGGAGTTTTTTATCGCCATGATTAATCAAATTCCGGAAGTGGTGGGATAATGGTTTTTTCGGCGGATATCATTCTTGATTTTATCGCCAGTTATTTATGGGCATTTTGCCGTATCGCTGCCATGCTAATGGTGATGGTAGCTGTTGGCTCTAACACAACGCCGACACGGATCCGCCTTTTTTATGCGCTTAGCATTACTTTATTAGCCTTACCTTCTCTCCCTCCTGCGCCCGACTACATTGAACTCTTCTCCATGACCAGCTTTATTGTCGTGTTACAACAACTCTTAATTGGCATCGCAATGGGCACAATCTCTGTTTTTGTGGTGCAAACTTTTGTGGTTGCAGGGCAAATTATTGCAATGCAAACCAGCTTAGGTTTTGCTTCTATGGCTGACCCTATGAGTGGACAGACTTCGCCGGTTGTTGGTCAATTTTATGTGTTGTTGGTGACTTTACTATTCTTAGGAATAGATGGGCACCTGTTAATGATAGAGATGATTATTAGAAGCTTTGAAACCTTACCTATTTCTGAAAATGGCTTGTTAGCGGTAGACTATTATAAAATAGCTGAATGGTTCTCGACTATGTTCCATGCTGCGTTGGCTTTTTCTATTGCATCGATGGTTGCAATGTTATTAGTTAACTTATCCTTTGGTATTATGACCAAAGCAGCACCACAATTAAATATTTTCAGCTTGGGTTTCTCAATCAGCATGGTATTTGGTTTATTTGTATTGTGGATAACCTTATTAAATGTGCCATTACATTTTGAAAACCAATGGACAAAAGGGGTTATCACTATGTGTGAAATACTTGATAATCCCTGTACTAAACCGTAATGAGCTACACTATTATTTGTAGCTCTGTTTGCAGTGCGATCTACACTACTACCTATAGTGCTATCTGCATTATTAGAGGTTACCTCTACTCACGGTTTGCTAAAGGAGTAATTGATGGCTGAAAATGAAAACGGTACGGATAAGTCCGAGGAAGCCACCCCCGACAAAATACGAAAGTCCAAAGAAAAGGGACAAGTAGCCCGATCCAAAGAATTAGCGACTGCGTCGGTGTTAATTGCAGCAGCATTGTCGGTGTTTATTTTTGGAGATCGATTAGCCTACGAGTTGTCGATAATGATGAAGCGTTCATTCACTTTTGAGCGCGCAGATATATTTGATCCCGAACAGATGTGGCATGCACTTGTTGATGGCTTTAGCGGTTTAGGTGTGCCGATGTTTGTTATTTTATTAATGCTATTTATTATTTCAATTTTAGGCAGTGCCTTGTTAGGCGGCATGATTTTTAGTACTAAAGCAATGATGCCTAAGTTTAGCCGTATGAGCCCGAAAGCAGGCCTAAAGCGTATGTTAGGTTTACAAGCCTGGGTTGAATTATTGAAGTCCATTCTAAAAGTAGCCGTGGTGATTGGTGTCGCTTGGGCTATTTTAGGTGCTACCTTTGAAAATATTTTACATCTTTCGGTCAGCCAACTTCCCGGTAGTGCTTTTGAAGCGCTGGACATGCTGAGGTGGATGTTTCTTATATTGTGTTTGTCGTTATTAATTATTGTTGCAGTGGATGTGCCCTATCAAATTCACAAACACAGCGATGAGTTAAAAATGACCAAACAGGAAGTAAAAGACGAGTACCGTAATTCGGAAGGTAAACCAGAGGTTAAGCAGCGTATTCGTCAATTACAGTATGAGATGTCACAACGTACCATGATGGGAGATGTGCCCGATGCGGATGTTATAGTCACCAATCCGACTCATTATTCAGTGGCCTTGAAGTATGATAAAGATGGCGATAGACCTCCCTATGTTGTTGCTAAAGGAGTCGATTTTATGGCGCTTAAAATCCGCGAAGTAGCACGAGAAAATGAAGTGCCTGTTATGCAATCTCCACAATTATGCCGCGCCGTTTACCACACCACTGATATCGGTAAAGATGTGCCTGAAGAGTTGTTTATTGCGATTGCTAAAATATTGGCTTATATCTATCAGCTCGAGCAATTCAGAAAAGGCAGATCTGGCCGCCCTAAAGCTTTACCGACGGATATTCCTGTGCCCGATGACTTTATTTATCCCAATTAAAAATTCGATGTAGGGTTAACAATAAAAGAATATTTTTACCTGTTATTTATCTAAACTGGTATTGTTGCTGTGTTATCACTAAAATATAAGCCTAAAATAGTTAATATGTTTGATTAATAAGCATAAATTGCAGCTTATGCTCAAAAATATTCAGGCAAGTTTCTATTTTTTAGCTATTATTTATGTCTATGCTCACGAGTTAAATTCGTAAAGCTAATATCTGCTACTTGAGTTTGTTAAAGTAGACTGAATATAAGACATATTAACACTCGCTAACACATTCATTTTTTTAGGTGACGCTATCAACACTGTTTTTTCATCTCTATGGGCCAAACGCGCAATTTTCTTCGGCGGTTTAGGTACTCCAATTCTAGTGTTAGCTGCACTAGGCATGGTTATTTTACCAATGCCTACTTTACTGCTGGATATCCTATTCACTTTTAATATTGCCCTCGCGTTAGTGGTTTTATTGGTATCCATTTATACCAAGCGGCCACTGGATTTTGCTGCTTTCCCAACTGTACTGCTAATTGCAACCTTACTGCGCTTGGCGTTAAACGTTGCTTCTACGCGAGTAGTATTGTTAGAAGGCCATGAGGGTGGTAATGCAGCTGGTAACGTAATCGAAGCCTTTGGTTCGGTGGTGATTGGCGGTAACTTAGCCGTTGGTTTAATTGTTTTCATCATTTTAATGATCATTAACTTTGTGGTAATTACCAAAGGTGCGGGACGTATCTCAGAAGTAAGTGCTCGTTTTACCTTGGATGCAATGCCGGGTAAACAAATGGCCATTGATGCAGATTTGAATGCCGGATTAATCAATCAAGAACAAGCTCGAACCCGCCGTGAAGAAGTTACTATGGAAGCTGACTTTTATGGTTCTATGGATGGTGCCAGTAAGTTTGTAAAAGGTGATGCCATCGCTGGTATCATGATCTTATTTATCAATATCGTTGGTGGCTTTATTATTGGTATGGTGCAATATGATCTACCTTTGGCTCAAGCTGCTGAAATTTATACGTTATTAACGATTGGTGATGGGCTTGTTGCACAAATACCGTCATTATTACTATCGATTGCCGCTGCGATCACCGTTACCCGTGAAAATACTGAAGCAGATATGGGTAATCGAATGTTGGGGCAGATGTTTGATGACCCTAAAGCATTAATGATTACTGCTGGTATATTATTAGTGATGGGCATTGTGCCCGGCATGCCACACCTTGCTTTTTTAACCCTAGGCGGAATTGCAGCAGGTGGTGCGTATTGGCAATTAAAGCGTTTGAAAGTTAAAGAAGAAACGGCTCTAGCGATACAAGAAAATGGTGGGCCAATTAGTGATAAACCTGCTGAAGTTAAAGAATTAGGTTGGGATGACGTACGCAGTGTCGATACCATTGGTTTAGAAGTCGGCTATCGCCTTATTCCGCTGGTTGATAAATCACAGGGTGGGCAGTTATTAGATCGTATTAAAGGGGTGCGTAAAAAACTATCGCAACAAATGGGTTTTTTAATTCCACCTGTGCATATTCGAGATAATTTAGATTTATCGCCTAACAATTATAATATTTCTTTGATGGGCGTCAGTTGTGGCCAAGCAGATATATATCATGATAAAGATATGGCCATTAATCCAGGGCAAGTGTTCGGGCCGATTGATGGAATAACAGGGGTTGATCCTGCGTTTGGACTAGAAGCGGTATGGATTGATGAAGTGCAGCGTGAACAAGCACAAGCATTAGGTTACACCGTTGTTGATACTGCAACCGTTGTGGCAACACACCTTAGTCAAATATTAAGTAACCATGCCGCACAGTTATTAGGGCATGAAGAAGCACAAAATTTATTAGATATGCTGGCTAAGAAGCAGCCGAAGTTAGTGGAAGGATTAGTACCTGAGGTATTGTCTTTAAGTACTGTTGTTAAAGTATTACAGAGTTTATTAAACGAGAACGTTGCGATTAGAGATATTCGTTCTATTGTACAAACGTTAGTAGATTACGGGCCGCGCAGCCAAGATGCCGAAGTTTTGACGGCGGCGTGTCGAATTTCATTAAAACGCATGATTGTACAAGAAATTATCGGTAATGAACCTGAAATCCCAGTGATTACGCTGTCTTCAGAGTTGGAGCAAATATTGCATAAGTCTATACAGGCTGGTGGATCGGATGGTGCAGGTATTGAGCCTGGGTTGGCAGAGCGTATTCAAAACTCATTAATTGAAGCGTCACAGCAACAAGAGTTGATAGGTCAACCTGCGGTATTATTAACATCAGGGGTATTACGCGGCACCTTAGCTCGATTTGTTAAAAATACAATACCGAGTCTACACATACTGTCTTATCAAGAAATTCCCGATGATAAACAGATTAAAATAATAAGCTCAATTGGGCAATAATGGTTGTAATCAATGAAAATTAAACGATTTTTTGCAAAAGATATGCGTACGGCTATGGTTGAGGTCAAAGAAGTTTTAGGCCCAGATGCTGTGATCATGTCTAATAAAAAAGTAGTGGGTGGCATTGAAATTGTGGCCGCCGTTGATTATCAATCACAAACCTCGGCTGATGCAAAAGCAGATAAAGGCGATGCACTGTCGCAATTAAAAGAAGATAGTGTGCAACTGTCTTCTAAAAGTGCAGAAAAAGTACCAAAAATAAAATTACCCAATAGTATTCGTAGTAATCGTAAAGAAAGCGGAGATGACTTTGCTAAATCATTAAACTCGTTTTTTGGTAAGGTTAATGCGCAACAAAACAAAAAACCACAGCCTAAAAAACGTGATGACTTGCCTGCTTTTTCTTTTCAAGAACAAGAAGAAAGAAGGTCTACCTCTTATTCATCGTCATCACAACCTGCTACGCTAGCGGAGCAGCAAAATTGGAATAATCGACAAGAAACGAGTGCGCCTTTAACAAGAAATTCAGCGCCCACTAATCGTGCGAGTGACAATAAAGAAATTGCTAAAATTAGTGAAGAAGTTGCTTCATTGCGTAAACTGCTTGAACATCAAGTATCAGGATTAATGTGGCAAGAAATTGAACGTAAAGAGCCTGTTCGCGCGATGATTATTAAGTGGTTAAACAGCGCTGGATTTTCCGATGAAATCGCAGATCATTTAGCCAGTTATGTTCCTGAAGATGCCTCTTCAAGTGAAGTACAGAACTACATTCAAGCATTATTGCAAGACAAAATATCAATTGGTCAAAATGAAATATTAGTCCAAGGCGGTGCTATTGCGCTATTAGGACCAACGGGAGTAGGTAAAACCACAACCATTGCAAAATTGGCTGCACAATTTGCTATTAAGTACGGTCCTGAACAAGTTGCATTAATAACAACAGATACCTATCGAATTGGCGCACATGAACAACTGGCAACCTACGGTAAAATAATGGGCTGTGCAGTACGCGTAGCAAAAGATGCCGATGAGTTGTCACAAATTTTATACCAGTTTAGAGAAAAACGATTAGTGTTGATCGATACTGCAGGTATGGGACAGCGAGATGTGCGTCTTTCTGAGCAGTTAGAAACTTTGATGAGTAGTAGCCGTGTTAATATTAAAAGTTATTTAGTGGTGCCTTCCACTGCGCAACGTAGAGTGGTAGAAGAAGCATTACAACACTTTAAGCGTATCCCGTTATCGGGCTGTATTCTAACTAAAATAGATGAAAGTATTGGTCTAGGAGAAGTGTTAAGTGTAACCATGAAGCATGCATTGCCGATTAGTTATATCACCACTGGACAGCGTGTTCCTGAAGATATTGAAATTGCTAAAGTAGAAAATTTAATTAGCGGAACTTTATCCATGATGGAAACACAACAACAACAAGACAAACATCAATGGTACAGCAGCACTGAAGATTAATTCAAAAATTGTGTTGTGTACTATATTGGTTTAACTAATTTAAAAATGATGAGTAACAATGATGATGGCAGATCAAGCAAGCGGTTTAAGACGAATGAGAAATCAGCAGGTTAAAGTGATTGCTGTCACTGGCGGTAAAGGCGGTGTGGGTAAAACTAACGTGACTCTGAATATGGCCGTGTCACTTGCTAAAATGGGTAAGCGAGTGATGGTACTCGATGCCGATTTAGGGCTTGCTAATGTCGATGTATTATTAGGGATCCGTGTTCTTAAAAATTTATCACATGTGTTATCCGGTGAATGTACTTTAGATGAAGTGATAGTAAAAGGGCCGGAAGGAGTGATGATCATTCCTGCTACCTCTGGTACGCAATCCATGGTTGAATTAACCGATGTTGAACATGCTGGATTAATTCAGGCTTTTAGCTCATTGCAAACACCTATCGATGTTTTATTAATTGATACCGCAGCAGGTATTTCCAACATGGTGGTGAGCTTTGCTCAAGCTGCTCAAGATGTATTGATGGTGGTGTGTGATGAGCCGACTTCGATTACCGATGCCTATGCGTTAATTAAGATATTAAGTAAGCAAAACGGTGTATATCGCTTTAAAATCGTCGCTAATATGGTGAGAAGCTTACGTGAAGGGCAGGATCTATTTACAAAATTAACACGTGTAACGGATCGATTCTTAGATGCATCATTAGAGTTAGTGGCTTGTATTCCATTTGATGGCAATGTGCGTCAAGCGGTAAGAAAACAAAAAACTGTGGTTGATGCCTTTCCAAAAACACCCGCTTCTCTTGCTTTTAAAGCGTTAGCGAATCGAGCTTGTGATTGGCCTATTCCACATCAACCTGGCGGCCATTTAGAGTTTTTCATTGAAAAACTCTTGCTTAATGATAAAGACGATACTCTGAAAGAGCTATTATAAGTGATTAAAGCGCAGGGATACCAAACCGACACATCAGAGCTGATTGGGCGTCATTCAGAACTGGTGCAAAAAATTGCTTATCATTTGATGGCTAGGTTGCCTGCGAGTGTACTGGTCGAAGATTTAGTACAATCCGGCATGATCGGACTATTAGAAGCTGCGCGTAATTTTGATGCCACTAAAGGCGCAAGTTTTGAAACGTTTGCGGGTATTCGTATTCGTGGTGCGATGCTAGATGAAATGCGTAAAGGTGATTGGGTTCCTCGTTCAGTACATAAAAACAGTAGAACTATAGCCAGTGCTATCGATGCTGTTGAAAAACAAACTGGGGAAGACGCCAAAGAGATCGATGTTGCTAATTATCTGCAAATACCATTACCTGAATATCAGCAAATGTTACAGGATGTTAATTGTGCAAGATTGGTTGCCTATGAAGATTTAGCCAATCCAGATGATATGTTTGCACAGCCAAGTTCTTCTTTTGATAGTACTTTTGATGCTGTTGCAGATAATCAATTTACCCATCAATTAGCTAAAATGATTGAACAACTTCCACAACGAGAAGCATTAGTGTTATCGCTTTATTATGATGAAGAATTGAATTTAAAAGAAATAGGGTTAATTCTTGAAGTCAGTGAATCACGTGTTAGCCAAATTCTTAGCCAAGCCGTACATCGACTGAAATCTAAAGTTAATTCTGATAGAATATAGCCAATAAGGAGTAATTCCAAGGAGTTGCTCACACTGCAAGTATCAAGCTAAAAAATAATGTAGAAATATAATGTTTTTTTCTAATTTTTATCTACTTTTATTGTAGCTAATAATAATAGGTAGATTTAAATACCAATAGATAGTTTTAAATAACAATAAGTAGATTTTTGACTTAGGGGAATGTTTTGAAAAAAGATATGAAAATCTTGATTGTTGACGATTTTTCAACAATGAGAAGAATAATTAAAAATTTGTTAAGAGATTTGGGTTTTACAAATACCTATGAAGCCGATGACGGCCATACAGCTCTACCTATGTTAAAAAGTGGTAATTTTGATTTTGTGGTCACTGACTGGAACATGCCAATAATGCAAGGTATTGATCTTTTAAAAGAGATCCGTAAAGACCCCCAGTTAAAACACCTTCCTGTTTTAATGGTAACCGCTGAAGCAAAACGAGAGCAAATTATTGAAGCTGCTCAAGCTGGTGTAAATGGTTATATTGTTAAACCATTTACGGCTGGTACGTTGAAAGAGAAATTAGATAAAGTATTTGAGCGTTTAGGTTAACTTTAGGGGGTTACAGTATGGCGAATACAATTATGCCACACATCTCTCTCTCTCAAGCTAAGGCGCTTGTAGCATACTTAGAAGCAGAGCAAATCACTGAAGCTAATAAGATTGTTGAGAGTATTGATTTTTCAGTTACATCCGATCAGATTATATTTGAACAAATTGGCGAGCTCACCCGTGATTTGCATGAAGCATTACTCTGTTTTAATAATGACACGCGTTTAGTTGATTTAGCAGGGCAAGATTTACCCGATGCTCAAAACCGCCTAAATTATGTTATTGAAATGACTGATAAAGCGGCGAACACTACCATGGATGCCGTAGACTACTGCTTACCTATTGCCGATAAACTAATTAACGATTTAGAGGCTATTACACCAAGTTGGCAAGGGTTAATGACACGCAACTTAGAATTAGGTGACTTTAAGACGCTATGTCATTCACTGGATGAAATCTTTGCTCATTCTAAAATCAGTGCCGTTGATTTACGCAATAAATTAACTGAGATTTTAATGGCTCAAGAGTTTCAGGATTTAACTGGGCAAATGATTAATAGAGTGATTGATTTAGTACAGGAAGTTGAGTCTAAATTGATTGTCATATTGACCGTTTGTAGTAAAGAAAGCGAATTAGCTAATTGTGCAAAAACACAATACAACAATATAGAGGCTGAAGGTCCTATTATGAATGCTGAAACGCGTTCAGACGTTGTTAATGGACAAGATGAAGTTGATGATTTACTTTCAAGTTTAGGATTTTAAAGGAACCGGGAAATGACATTTGAAGTAGATGAAGAGATCTTGCAAGACTTTTTAGTTGAAGCTGGGGAAATTTTAGAGTTGTTATCTGAACAGCTCGTTGAATTAGAAAATAACCCCAATGATACCGAACTGTTAAATGCTATTTTCCGTGGTTTCCACACTGTAAAGGGTGGTGCAGGCTTTCTTTCGCTGACAGAGTTAGTTGAGACTTGTCACGGCGCAGAGAATGTTTTTGATGGTTTACGTCAAGGGAATCGTCAAGTTGATTCTGAATTGATGGATACAATCCTAGGCGCATTAGATATAATTAATGATCAATTTTCTGCCGTGCAAAATGGCGAAAAAATGGAAAAAGCTTCGGCATCACTTTTAGATGCATTGCATCGATTAAGTAAACCTGCCGCTGCGACTGAAGTCGAGCAAGCAGTTGTTGAAGCTGTCGTTACTTCACCAGAAGCGATCATAGAACCCATTCTTGCAACGTCAGATAATATTAGTGATATTGATGAATTTGAGTTTGATGCGCTACTCGATGAATTACATGCACAATCAGGCTCTAATGTAGAAGCTCAACCCGCCAAAAAAGAAAATGCAGATATTACGGAAGATGAATTTGAAAGTTTATTAGATGAATTACATGCAAAACCGAATACAGATAATGACGCTTCTAAACAAGATGCTGCCGACGATTCAGATATTAGTGATGACGAATTCGAATCATTGTTAGATGAGTTGCATGGTGTAGGTAAACATTCGTTATCTGCAACAGCACCTTCGGCTATTGTTGAGGATAGCGATGAAATTAGTGATGATGAATTCGAAAATTTACTAGATGAATTACATGGTAAAGGTGCACATAGTGGTATCCCTGCTATTGATAGCGATACTTCAGATGAGATCACTGATGATGAGTTTGAGTCATTACTTGATGAGCTACACGGCTCAGCAAAACCTACTTCAGTAAAAAATACTTCAGTAAAAAGTATAGAATCAGAGTCAAAACCGCCAGAAGCAATACAGTCTGTAGTCAAACCCGACGTAAAAGCTATACAGCCAGCGCCTGCTGCTAAATCAGAACCAGTAAAAAGTGAAGCTGTAAAACCGGCTGTAGTTAAAGATAAAGCTGCCGCTGCAAAAGCGCCTGCTAATAAAGTAGCGCAAGCAGAGCCTACAGTGCGAGTTGATACGAGCACGCTAGATGAAATAATGAACATGGTCGGTGAGCTGGTATTAGTACGTAACCGCTTGGTTAGTTTAGAGTCAACATCTGACAATGAAGAGATGTCACGTGCAATTGCTAATTTAGCTATAGTTACCGGCGATTTACAAGGCTCGGTGATGAAGACACGTATGCAACCTATCAAGAAAGTCTTTGGTAAGTTTCCTCGCGTGGTACGAGATCTTGCTCGTCAGTTAGGCAAAAATATTCATTTAGAATTAGTGGGTGAAGAAACAGATCTTGATAAAAATTTAGTAGAGGCTTTGGCCGATCCCCTAGTGCATTTAGTGCGTAACTCCGTAGACCACGGTATTGAAATGCCAGATATTCGAATGCAGTCAGGCAAAGAAACACAGGGACGAATTTTATTATCAGCGGCCCAAGAAGGCGATCATATACTATTAGTTATCGAAGACGATGGCGCAGGAATGGATGCTGAAAGATTAAAACAGATAGCGATCAATAAAGGCATCTTAGATCAAGATGGTGCGGATCGCATGACCGATAAAGAAGCGTACTCTTTGATTTTTGCTCCGGGCTTTTCAACAAAAGCTGAAATCTCAGATATTTCAGGCCGTGGTGTAGGTATGGACGTAGTTAAAACCAGTATCAGTCGCTTGAACGGAACAATTTCTATTGATTCTGCGATTGGGAAGGGCACACGTTTAGAAATTAAAGTACCGCTCACGTTAGCTATTTTACCTACTTTGATGATAGTGATTGCAAAGCAAACATTTGCTTTACCATTAACGAATGTTAATGAAATATTTCATCTCGATTTAGCTAAAACCAATGTTGTGAATGGTCAACTCACTATAGTTATTCGAGACCGTGCTATTCCTTTATTTTATTTACGTGATTGGTTAGCCCCTAAAGCACCGCGTGCGGAAAAAGGTAAAGGTTTAGGCCATGTAGTTATTGTGCAGCTTGGTACTCAATTGGTGGCTTTTGTAGTGGATGGGTTGTTAGGTCAGGAAGAGGTGGTTATCAAAGCCTTGGATAAATTATTGTCAGGAACGCCAGGTATGGCAGGTGCAACTATTACAAGTGATGGTGGAATAGCCTTAATCTTAGACTTGCCAAGTTTACTAAAACACTACGCGTAAAGGAAAATTAATGACGATTAAAGTGTTAGTAGTTGATGATTCTAGTTTTTTCCGTCGACGAGTTAGTGAAATTATTAATGCATCTCCTGCATTAGAAGTGATTGCGACAGCGAATAATGGCCAAGAAGCCATTGATATGGTGATTAAACATAAACCTGATGTTGTTACCATGGATATTGAAATGCCAGTAATGAACGGCATCACGGCAGTGCAAAAAATTATGGCATCGACACCGGTGCCTATTTTGATGTTTTCATCGTTAACACACCAAGGCGCAAGTGCAACGCTAGATGCATTAGAAGCGGGTGCTTGTGATTTTCTACCGAAAAAATTTGAAGATATTGCCAGAGATAAAGAAGAAGCCATCACACTATTACAACAACGTATTCAAACGATAGCCAGAAGAAGAGTTTATCGGGTTGCAGAGAAAACTGCTGAATCCGTACATACCTCGACTTCTCATAGTTTCAATAATCCTAGTGCTAGAAAATCTATTGCTCCAGGCGCTGCGTTAACAGCATTACAAAGAGCCAATGAGCGTCAGCAGATTTCTGCCAAAAGCGCTTTAAATTCAAATCCGTCAAGCGCGCCAGTTGCGGCAACAAAACCTATGCGCACTAAAGCATCGGGTAAGTCATACAAGGTGTTAGCGATTGGTACCTCAACGGGTGGTCCTGTTGCATTACAAAAAATATTAACCGCATTACCTAGTGATTTTAAATTACCGATTGTGTTAATACAGCATATGCCGGGTACATTTACAAAAGCATTTGCAGATCGTTTAAATAGTAACTGTCGGATTGCTGTGAAAGAAGCTGAAAATGGTGACATATTAAGAGCTGGCTGTGCTTATTTAGCTCCTGGCGGTAAACAAATGATGGTTGGGCCAAACGGACAAATAAAAATATTAGATGGTAGTGCGGCGCTTAATTATAAACCCAGTGTTGATATTACTTTTGCTTCTTTATCAAAATCATACGCAGATAAAGTACTGGCTATTGTGTTGACGGGGATGGGCGCTGATGGGCGAGATGGTGCACGTTTATTAAAAGATAAAGGCGCAGAAATTTGGGCTCAAGACGAAGCAAGTTGTGTTGTCTATGGTATGCCACAAGCAGTTACCAAAGCGGGCATAGCCACCGAGTCAATTGCATTGGAGCAAGTGGCAAAACGAATTTTAGTGGAATTAAAACATGAATAGAATGGGTATTGTTGGCTTCATTGTCATCGTATCTAGTGTGCTATTTGCACAGCTTTATCATAATGCGCCGTTGAGTGGGTTATTTGATCTCGCTGCTTTTTTAATTGTGTTTGGTGGTACTGTTGGTACTATTTTAATTCAATCATCTTCAAAGCAATTAAAAGATGCTAGTACACAGTTATTCACCTTATTTACACCTCCTAATTATTCCCTAGATGAGCAAATACAAAAACTCAAACGTTGGTCCGTGCTCTCTCGGCAGGAAGGGTTTTTAAGCCTCGAAAAAGAAAGCCTGGAACAGAACGATAGTTTTACTCAGATTGGCATTGCTATGTTGGTGGATGGCTGTGATAGGGCTGCATTACAAGACGTTTTACAACAAGAAATTGAATTGGAAATGGATCAGCACGAGCGAAGTGCACAGGTTTTTGATGCAATGGGGGGTTACAGTCCAACCATAGGTATTATTGGTGCCGTACTAGGCTTGATTCAAGCAATGGCATTTCTAGATCAGCCTGAGTTATTGGGACAAGGCATCGCCGTTGCTTTTGTTGCAACTATCTACGGGGTTGCCTTTGCTAATTTTATATTCCTACCTATTGCTAATAAAATCCGTTTAAACTATCAACATCGAGCACTATTTCAAGAGATGTCGATGGTGGGATTAATTGCGATTGCCGATGGTGAAAACAGCCTGTTATTAGAGCGTCGATTACATGGGTATATTGCTAGAGCAGCTTACTAATGTCTAGACGCAGACCTCGATTACACCAAAAGCAAAACAACCATATTCATCGTTGGACCGTCTCTTACGCAGACTATATGACCTTAATGTTTGCTTTATTTGTGGTGCTGTATGCGGTCTCACTGAATAAAGAAGAAAAATACCAAGAAATTATTAGTGTAATTCAAAGTGCCAGTAAGTTTGTTCAACCCACCAATAGTGGCTCTAATGCGACAGGCATATTAACTAAAAATAGTAACGATATTAAAGATAATACCGGCCCTGCATTAATCAGTGACGGTGATAATTATGCTCAGGGTTATGTTAGCGATTTACCCATTGAGCAACTTTCTACACAACAAATACCTGCCGAGCAGTTATCAACGCCACAAGGTTATTATACTGGTAATGCTTTAAGTGAACTGCAGTTATCATTACAAGCGGAATTAGAGACAGAGTTAGAAGCGGGCGATTTAAGCATTGATTTAAACGGCGATTGGCTGACCATTGAAATGAAAGGTCCGTTATTATTTGCAGCTGAAAGTCATACCATTTTAAATGCCGCTGAGCAGAAAATTGAACGCATTGCTGCTGTTTTAGCGCCAGCTACCAATATGATTCGATTACGTGGTTATACTGATTTAACTAACGTTTCCAACGAACTATACCAGTCAAACTGGGAGTTATCGGCATTACGGGCAATCAGTGTGTTACATGCTTTTAATGAGCGTGGTATCGTTGGAGAAAGAATGGTCATTGAAGGTTATGGAAAATTCCAGCCGTTTACTGATAGTAACGGAAAAGTAGACCCATTAAACAGTCGTCGAGTGGTTATTGCGATCTCAAAATTTGCATTATATACAGATAATTCCTTTGGCAAAGACAATATGAAATCAATGGATAAAGAACAACAAAAAATATTACGCACACCTAAACCAGATAGTGAAGAAATGCGTGAGGTTTACCTTCCTAATGGACGACTAATTATTACCACAAGGCAAGAATAACGGTGAAAGTTTGGACGATTGCAAATCAAAAAGGTGGGGTCGGAAAAACCACAACCGTCGCATCCCTTGCTGGGATCTTAGTGGATCGTGGTTTTCGTGTTTTATTGATTGATACTGACCCGCATGCTTCATTAACCAGTTATTTACAATATGATTCAGACCAATTGCCGGTGAGTTTATATGACCTTTTTCAAGATCCTGCTACTACCAAGGCGGAATTAGAAAAACTAATACTGCCCACTGAAATTGATAATTTATCATTAATTCCTGCATCAATGTCATTAGCCACCTTGGATCGGGTATTGGGAAACCAACAAGGTATGGGGTTATTTCTTTATAAGCAGCTTAAATTAGTCGAAGATGATTACGATTTTGTGCTTATTGATTGCCCGCCGGTATTAGGTGTGATGATGGTTAATGCATTAGCCGCGTGTGAACGGATTTTGATCCCTGTACAAACTGAGTTCTTAGCATCGAAGGGCCTACAACGTATGGTACAAACCTTAGGCATCATGCAGCAGTCGAGAGGCAAAGATTTTAATTATTGCATAATCCCTACTATGTTTGACAGGCGAACCAGTGCTTCAATCAAAACTTTAGATGAATTAAAAAAGACCTATCAAGGCAAGGTCTGGAATGGTGTTATTCCCATTGATACTAAATTTAGGGATGCAAGTTTAGCGCATTTACCTATTTCACATTTTATAAAAAGCTGTCGCGGCTCTTTTGCCTATGAAACTTTATTAAATTACTTGCTACAAACTGAGCATAACTAAATGAAAAACAACAATGACGAGGCTATGAAAAACTATTTTGATTCTATGCTTCATAATGAAAAAACAACGCCGGCGTCAGAAAAATCAGATAAACCAGAAAAAAAGGCCTCGACTGAATTTGCAGAGTTATCAACATTGCCTGAAGAATTAGTGTTTTCAAATTCAAGCACTAAAGCGCAATTGCATTTACAAGTATCAGAAGAAGCCGAAATACAAAAACAATCAGCAACCACCGAAGAATGGAAGAATATTGACGTAGAGAATGAGTTTCAAGTGTTATTTTTTGAGCTTAATCATGTTACGTTTGCAGTACCTTTGACTGATTTAGGTGGTATCTATCACCTTGATAAAGAACTTAATTTTTTGATGGGCAAACCAGCTTGGTTTTCTGGCGTCACAAAACATAATAATAAACTCTATAATATCGTCGATACATCATTATGGTTGCAGCTTGGTTGCAGCGCCAAGGATCTTAAGTATAGTCATTATATTTTATTGGGTAGTACAGCGTGGGGATTATCCTGTGAGAAATTGTTAGGCACAGAAAATCTCAGCAAAGATCAGGTTAGGTGGCGCGACAAAAAAGGATCTCGCCCTTGGTTAGCGGGGATGGTGAAGAATAAAATGTGCGCTTTGATCCACGTACAAGAATTAATTAAGCTATTGAATCAAGGAATGGACATTCGAGGCTAGGTTAGCATGGAAATTTGAATATTTGCTACTAAGCTAAATTAAAATTTACAACATTTAAGCAGAGGCAAAATGAATATAGAATCTAAACTGTCTGATAAAACATCAGAAGATGAAATTTTTCAGCGTGTAACGTTTCTTTTAGACAACGAAACATACGGTATCAATGTAATGCAAGTGCAAGAGATTTTGCGTTACAGCGAAATCGCAGCAGTACCGGGTGCACCTGATTATGTGGTAGGGATTATCAACCTGCGCGGCAATGTAGTTACTGTAATTGATACTCGCTCTCGCTTTGGGTTAATGCCTGCTGAGATCACTGATAATAGCCGTATTGTTATCATTGAAGCAGAAAAGCAAGTGATTGGTATTTTAGTAGATAGTGTTGCTGAAGTGGTATATTTGAAAAAATCAGAGATGGAACCCGCTCCTCATGTTGGTACTGAAGAAAGCTCTCAATTTATTCAAGGTGTCTGTAACCGCGACAATGGCTTGTTAATTTTAGTTGATTTAAACAAATTACTCAGTGATGATGAGTGGGATGAATTAAACCTACTTTAATGACCTGTATCGAGTAACACATGTTTTTACAATATATTCCTTGGCTAGCACTTTTGTTAGCCATTATTTTTTTTATTACTATGCTTTTTTTATTTAAAAAAATGAGTAAAAAAGCACACTCTTTAGAAGTATTAGTGAAGTCTTTACTTGCACAGCAAGAGGCTAATAAAAAACAATTTATAGAGATTCACTCTGGTGCCGTAGGAATGGGTAAAAAGCTGCAACAGTTAGATGTCGTGGTGAGAAAAACCCAGGAAAACCAAGTTAACTTAGTGGCTTCTGCGCCAGAAAATAGACTTTATACACGTGCCATGAAAATGGTTGAGCTTGGTGCAAGTGTTGAAGAGTTAATGACTGATTGTGAATTGCCTCGTGCTGAAGCTGAGTTGCTAGTTAACCTACACCGTAAATAGCTTGATTCAAAAATAGCTTGGTCCAAATAAATTGAGCTAAATAATTTCAGCGGCATATTTTTAACTGCATAATCACTAGCAATAATAAAAAAGCAGACATAATAAAAGCACAGGCGCACTGTCTAAATGAATTTTAAAATGCAGTGCTGCCTGTTATTGCTTAGTTTAGATTAATACTATGAGAGTGAGCAAAAGTTGAAAGGTAACGTTATTAAGCCTTGTTGTTCAATTAACACTGACACATTCCTATACTGCCATCTATCAATTCATTACCTTGCATAGAGAACTAAAAAAGAGGCGAATACTTTCCATTTTCAACATAATTGACTGTTAATCTTATCTCCCCCATTTTTTCCTGTATTACCTGATCTCAGATAGTTACCCGTCTGCTTTTTCTATGTTAGGATCCGCTAACATTTTAATATGACATTAAATGGCATATTATGACGATTGTACTTTTTAAAGTATAACTTTTTGGTCATACTCTTTAGCTCATCATTCCTTAGTGATATGAATGCTTTCTATATAATAAAAGCGATTTAGAAAAGCCGATACAAGAAAAATAAGTGCTCTAGTCTACTAAAGTAGAACACTTAATTATTACGATTGATATAAGGGTAAGCCTGAATGCTTCAGTGTAAAAACTTAACTTGTGTGCGTGAAGAGCGAATTTTGTTCAATAATCTAAATTTTACCCTAGCTCCCGGCGAAATTTTACAGGTCGAGGGACCTAATGGTGTGGGGAAAACCAGCTTATTCCGTTTACTGGTTGGGTTATCAACCCCCTATGCAGGTGAAGTGCACTGGCAACAGCAAAGTATTGCGTTAGATCGCGATGCTTATTATCAAAATATGCTTTATCTTGGCCATAAGTCCGGTGTTAAACCTGAATTAACCGCACTTGAAAACCTGCATTATTTTCATCAATTATTTAATCCAAAGGTTGAGTTTGATGCATGGGAAATTTTGACTTTAGTAGGTTTGGCTGGATACGAAAATGTACCAACGGCACAATTATCAGCGGGTCAGCAACGTCGTGTGGCATTAGCAAGAATGTGGTTTAGTGATTGCCCGTTATGGATTTTAGATGAACCGTTTACAGCCATCGATAAAAATGGCGTGCAAGTGATTGAAAAATTATTAATCAAACATTCTGAAAAGGGTGGCATGGTAATATTAACCACTCATCAAGATTTATTATTGCCACCACAATTATACAAAAAATTAACCTTACAAAAGCCAGCGGCAGGAGAGCAATATGTTTAATGCTTTTTTGCAAATTGTACGTAAAGAATTATTAGGCGCTTTCCGCCAACAAAGTGATATTTTAAATCCGATTTGGTTTTTTGTTATTGTCGTGACTTTATTCCCATTAGGGATTGGTACCGATCCGGCTTTATTAGCTCGTATTGCACCGGGGATTATCTGGGTTGCCGCCTTGCTAGCTGCGTTGTTATCTTTTGAGCGTTTATTTAAAGATGATTTCATCGACGGTTCACTAGAGCAAATGATGCTAGCACCACAACCTTTAACCTGGTTAGTCAGTGCTAAAGTGTTTGCGCACTGGCTACTAACAGGATTGCCGATATTATTAGTTTCTCCTTTATTGGCAGTGTTTTTGTCACTACAAGAAAGTACTTTCTGGGCATTATTTTTGACGCTGTTGATTGGCACGCCAATTTTGAGTTTACTGGGCTCAATTGGTGTTGCGTTAACAATTGGCTTACGTAAAGGAGGTGTATTGCTAAGTTTGATTATGCTGCCTTTGAGTATTCCTATTTTGATTTTTTCAACGATGGCGATTGATGCTGCAACGTTTGGACAATCGTATATCGGTTTATTGGCGTTATTAGGTGCCATGTTAGTTGGCGCAATTACCTTAGCACCTTTTGCTATTGCAGCTTCATTAAGGGTCAGTGTTAGTTAATCTATTTGCTAAATGTCAGCGTATAGACTGTTGTGTTTGTTAATGATCAATACTGATAACTCAATATCAGGTATTATTTAAACTTTTTTATTAATGTAAAGATCAAGATAGAGATTCGATTATGTGGAAATGGTTACACCCCTATGCAAAAGCGGAAAAAAGTTATGCATTATCCGGTAAGTTAATGCCGTGGTTTTTGGCCGTTGCATTGCCTACTTTTGTAGTGGGCATAATATGGGGCTTAGCATTTGCACCAGCGGATTATCAGCAGGGTGATAGCTTTAGAATTATCTACATACATGTACCCGCAGCGATGATGGCGATGGGTGCATACTCGACTATGGCGATTGCGGCTTTTATTGGCTTAGTATGGCAAATTCGTTTAGCGGAAATGACCGTTGCAGCGACTGCGCCGATTGGTGCTGTTTATACTTTTATTGCTTTATTTACTGGCGCAGCATGGGGTAAACCTATGTGGGGGGCTTGGTGGGTGTGGGATGCACGATTAACCTCAGAGTTGATTTTGTTATTTGTATACCTAGGCATTATTGCTTTATACAACGCTTTCTCAGACAAAGTATTAGCAGGTCGTGCAGCCTCTATTTTGACCTTGGTAGGTGTGATCAATCTGCCTATTATTCATTTCTCAGTGGTATGGTGGAATACTTTGCATCAAGGAGCAACCATCACAAAGTTTGATCAGCCTTCCATGGCAACCGACATGTTGGTTCCACTATTGATTATGATTGTCAGTTTTGCAGCCTTCTTAGGGTTCATGGTGTTATATCGTTTCCGTAATGAAATATTGCAAAGAGAAAGCCATCGCCCATGGGTGATAGCATTAGTACAACAATCCAGCTCTTCAGTTAATAAACGAGGTTAATATGGCATTTGCATCCTGGTCCGATTTTATCGCCATGGGCGGTTATAGTTTTTATGTTTGGTTAGCTTATGGCGTGTCACTACTCAGTGTTTTGTTATTAGTTATCAGTACAGTGACCAAGCGTAAAAAAATATTCAAGCATGTTGAACAACGCCTACTGCGTGAACAACGTATTAAAGCAGCTGAAAATAGAGAAGGCACCCTATGAATCCAAGACGTAAAAAGCGCTTATTAATCACCTCTTCATTAATTGTCGGGTTGTCTGTCGCAATTGGTTTGACGTTATTTGCACTACAGCAAAATATTGATCTGTTTTATACTCCCGATGAAATCATTAATGGTAAAAACGAAACGGGTATCAAACCAGAAGTCGGTCAGCGCTTACGCGTTGGTGGTATGGTCTTAAATGGTTCCGTACAACGCGATCCAGAAAGCTTGAAAGTGAGTTTTGATCTGATTGATAATAAAGCAGGTCAAGTCACTGTTTATTTTGATGGAATTTTACCGGACCTTTTCCGTGAAGGTCAGGGGATCGTGGCACAGGGAGTGTTAAAATCACGTAATGCTATTGATGCTTTTGAAGTCTTAGCTAAGCACGATGAGGAATACATGCCACCTGAAGTTGCTGATGCGCTGAAGGGTATGGATCATTTAAAAACACAACAATCAAACTAAAGGGTTAGATTAATGCTTCCTGAAATTGGCCAATTTTCCTTAATCTTGGCATGTATACTGTCATTGCTACAAACTGTGTATCCACTTTACGGTGTTCATACGGGGCACCAAGGTGCTATTCGTAGTGCTAAAATATTTACTATTTTACAATTTGTAGCCGTCGCCACTTCCTTTGTTATTTTAAGTTACTCTTTTTTAATCAATGATTTTACCATTGGTTATATTGCGACTAACTCTAATTCAGCCTTACCTTGGTACTACCGTTTATCTGCGGTTTGGGGCGCACATGAAGGTTCTTTATTATTGTGGGTCTTTTTACTATCGACTTGGAGTATAGCGGTTGCTTTAATGAGTAAACGTTTGCCGATTGAGTCGGTGGCTCGAGTGCTAGCGGTATTAGGTTTACTGGCCTTTGGATTTTACTTATTTGTTATTTTAACCTCGAATCCATTTGATCGAACCTTGCCTTATTTCCCCATCGATGGCCGTGATTTAAACCCTCTGTTACAGGATTTTGGCTTAGTCATACATCCGCCTATGCTTTATATGGGTTATGTGGGTTTTTCTGTTGCCTTTGCTTTTGCTATTGCCGCTTTGTTAGAAGGGCGCTTAGATAGCGCTTGGGCAAAATGGTCTCGTCCTTGGACAATGGCCGCGTGGATGTTTTTAACCGTTGGTATCGCATTAGGTAGCTGGTGGGCTTATTACGAACTAGGTTGGGGCGGTTGGTGGTTTTGGGATCCAGTAGAAAATGCATCATTTATGCCATGGTTAGCAGGTACTGCCTTGATCCATTCTCTCGCGGTTAGTGAAAAACGTGGTGTGTTCAAATCATGGACAGTGCTACTAGCCTTAAGTGCGTTCTCTTTAAGTTTATTAGGCACATTTTTAGTACGTTCTGGTGTGCTGGTCTCGGTACATGCCTTTGCCAGTGATCCTACACGTGGTCTATTTATTTTAGGCTTCTTAGTGTTAGTGATTGGCGGCTCGTTATTATTATATGCAATTCAAGCATCAAAAGTGAAAAGCCGTGGCCGTTACCAGTTAGTCTCACGTGAAAGTGTATTGCTGATTAATAATATACTGTTAATCGCTGCTTTAATCGTGGTGTTATTAGGGACCTTGTTACCTTTAGTACATAAAGAAATTGGGCTGGGTAGTATCTCTATCGGCGAACCTTTCTTTAATCGAATGTTCACCATTATTATTGTGCCTTTTGCTTTATTTGTGGGTGTCGGTTCATTATTCCGTTGGAAACGTCAGCAACTTAATGACCTGAAAAAACCGCTAACGATGATCCTTATTCTAAGTGTGTTATCGACGATAGTATTCCTATTTACCTTTGCACCTTCGTTAACTTGGTTAGCGGTAATGGGGACATTTCTAGGGTTCTGGATCATCGTTGGTGTGATCTATGAAATTTATTTACGTTCAACACATCGTCATAGCTTTAGCAAAGGGGTCATGAAGTTAGGCAACAGTCATTGGGCGATGAGTTTTGGTCATTTTGGTTTAGCAGTTATGATCATCGGTATTACCATGACACAGAATTATTCAATCGAAAAAGATATCAAATTAGCCGTGGGTCAACATATTGCCTTTGAGCATTATGATTTTCATTTTGACCAAGTTAAACCACATAATGGGCAAAACTATACTGCCACTATGGGTGTGTTTACAGTGAAAAAAGATCAACAAACGATTGCTGTGATGGAAGCGGAAAAACGTATTTATACGGTACAGCGTATGCCAATGACGGAAGCAGCAATCAATGCTGGCTTCACGCGTGATTTGTATATTGCCATGGGTGAAATGTTACCCGATGGTGCATGGGCAGTGCGTATCTATTACAAACCTTTTATTCGTTGGATCTGGTTAGGACCATTATTGATGGCATTTGGTGGTTTGTTAATGCTCTGTGACCGTCGTTACCGTAGCAAAAAAGACAACACTGAAAAGAGTGAAAATAATCCAGCACCAGCAGGAGGAGCCGATGCTTAATAAACGTCGCGTATTAACCTTATTAGTGCCCTTTATTATATTTATCATTGGCGCTGTTTTCTTAGCAACACCGTTATTAAAAGGCAGTGATCCCAGCAAATTGGACTCTGCTTTAGTCGGGCAAGCTGTGCCTGCATTTACGTTGCAAGACATCTACGATGCAGATAAACAATATGATGCGAGTATCTTTAAAGGTCAGAAAATGTTGCTTAATGTTTGGGCTACATGGTGCCCCACTTGTTATGCGGAGCATACCTACCTTAATAAATTAGCCAAACAAGGTTTGTATATTGTAGGGATGAATTATAAAGATGATCGTAAAAAAGCGATTCGTTGGTTAAAAGACTTAAATGACCCTTACAAAATCAGCCTGTTTGATAAAAGTGGCATGTTAGGCATGGATTTAGGCGTTTATGGCGCACCTGAAACCTTTTTTATCGATAGCAATGGCATCATTCAATATCGTCATGTGGGCGACTTAAACGACAAAGTATGGAACGATAAACTGCTGGATATTTATGAGGATATGCAATGATTCAATTAAACAAAGTAAATACATTGATCCCTTTGCTGCTAGCTGCTTGCATGATTTTATTCTCTCATGCCAGTCAAGCGGCTATTGATACCTTTGAGTTTGAAAATGCGCAGCAAGAAAAAACCTTTCATGAATTAACTAAATTATTGCGTTGTCCTAAATGTCAAAATCAAAATATTGCCGACTCTAATGCTGAATTAGCAAAGGATTTACGCAATAAAACCTATGAGTTAGTCAAACAAGGGCAAAGCAAAGATCAAGTTGTGGACTATATGGTAGCGCGATTTGGCAATTTTGTACGTTATGATCCGCCTGTTACACCTGCGACTATATTTCTTTGGTTAGGGCCGCTGTTATTTGTTGTATTTGGTTTATTAGTATTAATTAGACAAATTAAAAAACAGCCGGCAAAAGAAGACAATTTAGACGATCAAGAACAGCAAAAGTTACAGCAGCTATTAAAACAGCATGCTAAGGATACAAAATCATGATTTTACAGTTTGTTATTGCCGCATTGTTATTACTGCTGGTATTTAGTGTGGTGATGGTAACCCATTTTGTACGTGATAAAGCACAGCAGGGGCGAAATGAAGATCGCCGTAATCAGCTTAACCATGAGCTTTATGATATTCGTTTGAAAGAAGTTGAAGACGATCTTAGTCAAGGTGTAGTGGTTGATAAAGAAGCGATGGTTGCTGAGCTGCAATATAACCTACTCGATGATATTGATGAAGGTAAGCAAAGCAAGCAAAATAATGCACAACGTATTTGGGTACCTGGGGTTGTGTTTCTTGTTTTAGCCACGGTTGCTTTGTATTGGTCCGTCGGTGCGTTTCAAGAAGTGAGCAACTGGCAGCAGACGTTACAACGCTACCCTGAAATACATAAAAAATTATTTGAAGAAAATGATGCGCGACCTAACGATCAAGAATTACAGGATTTAATGTTAGGGCTACGCACACATTTAGCTAATCAACCTAATGATGCTGAAGGTTGGGTTTTATATAGTCGCTTAGGCCGTGTTTTTAAGGATAAAGAGTTAGCGTTAGATGCCATTAAAAAGGCAGTAGACGCGGCGCCAGAAAATCCTGAGATAGAATTAGAATACATTGAACTAAAAATGAAAATTGGTGATGAGTATTCGAAAGCAACCGCTCCTTTAATGCTTAAAAACTTCTTACAAAGATACCCTGATAATTACGATGCATGGTCAATGTACGGCTTTATGGCTCTACAACAGGAAAACTTTGCAGGAGCAGTTGAGCGTTGGCAAAAAATGTTGAGTTTAGTTGACCCTAAAAGCGAAAAAGCGATCATGCTGAGTAACAGTATTGATTACGCTAAAAAGCAATTAGCACAGCAGCAATTAGCACAGCAACAATCAGAACAAGCCGCTGCTACTGGTACACAAGCAGAGGGTGTTGATAGTGAGCAGACGCTGAGCACAAATCAAGCGACTGCAAAGGCACAAGCTTCGCCTGCTGTAGTAGGTGCTGCTTACCAAGTTAATATTACTGTTGCACAGCAAGTTAGCTATACTAAAAACAGTACGCTATTTGTTTATGCACAGGCAGTGAATGGTCCGGCTATGCCGATTGCGGCAGTTAAGTTACCCGTTAATGAATTTCCTGTGAAGGTTGTTTTATCCGATGCTAATGCCATGATGCAAGGTATTAAATTAAGTGATCATAAACAGTTTATTATAAAAGCACGTATTTCTGCCGATGGCACCGTAAATAAAACTAACGGGCAATGGTCTGGTGTAAGTCAGGTTATAAAAGCAGGTCAGAAAGCGGCGGTTAATATCGAAATAAATCAACAATCTTGATCACTTACATTTATCGGTCCTTTATAGTTGATGATTTATACTGGTGCTTTAATAACAGTTACTTTAATAACAGTGACTTTAATAACCGATAGCTTAATAACAGTCTAAAATAAGCAATTAACATCAACAGATAACAGTCATCATTACATACTGTTATCTGTTGGTTATTCAAACGACTTAACTTTTAGCCACAATAAAGTGGAGGCAGTTATTTCTTATAATAAGTTATTTCTTACAATAAGTTATCTCTTACTTAATTTGTCGCAAGGTACAGCATATGCTTAAACATTCTTTTCTACTTTCTCTGGTGCTCCTCGCTAGCAACTCTGTGTATGCGCAAAGTGTGCAGGGCGACAAAGAAACTTATATGAGTGACCCGATTGAACCCGTAAATCGCTTGGTTTGGGATTTTAACTATTATGTTTTAGATGGTTACATTTACAGACCAGTTACTGAAACCTACGTTGATTGGGTACCGGATGGCGGCAGAACAGCGCTTAATAACATGGTGCTTAATTTAGACGAACCCTCAAACATTGTGAATAACTTATTACAGTTAGAGTTTAAACAGGCTACCAATGCCTTTTTCCGCTTTACCTTTAATTCAACGTTTGGCTTGCTAGGCTTATTTGATATCGCTAAGTACGGTGGTATCGAACGCCGTCGAGAAAGTTTTGGTGATGTATTAGGACATTGGTATGTGCCGCACGGCCCGTATCTTATGGTGCCTGTTATTGGACCGCGAAGTACCAGAATATTAGTGGGCAATGTGGTGGATGGGTTGTACTTTCCAATGAGTTATTTGAACTTATGGCAATCAGGTGTGGTATGGGGTTTAAATGGCTTAGATGTACGTGAAGGTTTATTAGGTCAAGAAGCGTTAATCGATCAATCTCTAGACCCTTATACTTTTGTGAAAGAAGCTTACATACAATACGAAGCCTTTAAATTTTATTCGCAGGGAGCGAGTTCGGATGAATTTATTAAACTGCAACAGCAAAAATCACAACGTTCACAAAAACAAACAGAACAAGAGCTGAATGATTTCCTAGATGAAATTGATTAATAGCCGTGCAAACTAATAGCAGATCATGCTTCTTGGTTACAATTCATTGCAGATTGTTCCTGGTAACCTTTGCTCCTGACAATATTTGATCAAGCACTTAAATGAGTTGTTACAGCACAGTAAAAACAATATAAATACTAGTAATATAAGCACTAGCAGTATAAATAAAAAAAGACTAAAAACTAATTTAATCAAAGACTCGGGGTTGATATGTCAGTTGAAAATTTAATTACCATTGATGGACCAAGTGGTTCAGGTAAAGGGACCGTATGTCACATTTTAGCGAAAAAGCTAGGATGGCATTTATTAGACAGTGGAGCGCTTTATCGTATTTTAGCTTATGCCGCATTACAACAAAAAGTCGCATTAAACGACGCTCAAGCATTAGCGGATTTAGCATTAACATTAGATGTTTCATTTGTCTCTAATGGTAGCGGTGTAGATACCTTATTAAACGATGAAAATGTCGGTGATAAGTTACGCACTGAAGTGGTTGCACAAGCTGCATCCGAGGTCGCTTCTATTGAGCTGGTACGATCAGCCTTGCTAGCACGTCAAAAAGCATTCTTACAACAACCTGGTTTAATTGCCGATGGCCGAGACATGGGCACAGTGGTATTTCCAGAGGCTAAGGTCAAGATATTCTTAGATGCAAGCGCCGAGGAGCGAGCCCAACGCCGTTTTAATCAGTTGCAAGATAAGGGCTTTAATGTTAGCATCGCGCAAATTTTAAGCGAGATTAAAGAGCGTGATTATCGTGATCGTAACCGAGCTGTTGCTCCATTACGACCTGCTGATGATGCATTGGTTATTGACTCAACGACATTAACGATTGATCAAGTTGTAGACAAAGTATTAACCTTAACTGAACTTAAATTAAAAATTTCAACTGAATAATCAGTTGTTTACTAATACTACTTTATGGATGAAGTGGTAACTCTCTTGCCTCCCGTACGAATGGATTGTATGTGGTTGTATAAAATAAGTGTGAATAAATAGATGATGGAATCTTTTGCTGAACTATTTGAAGAATCTCTTCAACAAGTAGAAACTCGCCCAGGAACAATTGTTAAAGGTACAATCGTACGTATTAGCAATAATTTAGTATTCGTTGATGCTGGTCTTAAATCTGAAGCTGCTATCCCAGTTGAAGAATTCAAGAACGCTGCTGGCGAAATTGAAGTTGAAGTTGGCGATGTTTGTGATGTAGCTCTAGACGCTGTAGAAGATGGTTTCGGTGAAACTAAACTTTCTCGCGAAAAAGCTAAACGTCACGAAGCTTGGATCCAGTTAGAAAAAGCGTACGAAGACCAAGAAACTGTTATCGGTGTTATCAACGGTAAAGTTAAAGGTGGTTTCACTGTTGAATTAAACGGTATCCGTGCTTTCCTACCTGGCTCATTAGTTGACGTACGTCCGGTACGTGACACTGCTCACCTTGAAAACAAAGATATTGAATTCAAAGTGATCAAGCTAGACCAAAAACGCAACAATGTTGTTGTATCCCGTCGTGCTGTTATCGAAACTGAAAACAGTGTTGAACGTGATGAGCTTCTTGAGAACCTTCAAGAAGGTCAAGAAGTTAAAGGTATCGTTAAGAACCTTACTGACTACGGTGCATTCGTAGACTTAGGCGGCGTAGACGGCCTACTACATATCACTGATATGGCTTGGAAACGTGTTAAACACCCAAGCGAAATCGTAACTGTTGGTGAAGAAATCAACGTTAAAATCCTTAAGTTTGACCGTGAGCGTACTCGTGTATCACTAGGTCTTAAGCAATTAGGTGAAGATCCATGGGTTGCAATCGCTAAGCGTTACCCTGAATCAACTCGTCTAACTGGTAAAGTTACAAACTTAACTGATTACGGTTGTTTCGTAGAAATTGAAGAAGGCGTAGAAGGTCTTGTTCACGTTTCTGAAATGGATTGGACTAATAAAAACATCCACCCATCTAAAGTTGTTAACTTAGGCGATATGGCTGAAGTTATGGTTCTAGACATCGACGAAGAACGTCGTCGTATTTCTCTAGGCCTTAAACAATGTAAAGCTAACCCGTGGGAAGAGTTCTCTTCAACACACGATAAAGGCCAAAAAGTTTCTGGTAAGATTAAATCTATCACTGACTTCGGTATCTTCATCGGTCTTGACGGCAACATCGACGGTCTAGTTCACCTTTCTGACATTAGCTGGGAAGTTGAAGGCGAAAAAGCAGTACTTGACTACAAAAAAGGCGACGAAATCGAAGCTGTTGTATTACAAGTTGACCCAGAGCGCGAACGTATCTCTCTAGGTATCAAACAAATTGCTGCTGACCCATTCAACAATTACTTAGCAGAATTCAAGAAAGGAACTATTGTTACTGGTACTATTTCTGAAGTTGATGCTAAGGGTGCTACAGTTACTCTTACTGAAGGCGTTGAAGGTTACATCCGTGTTGCAGATATCTCACGTGATCGTATCGAAGATGCATCTACAGTATTAAAAGCTGGCGAATCTGTTGAAGCTAAATACGTTGGTGTTGATCGTAAAAACCGCGTAATCAGCTTGTCTATCAAAGCTAAAGATGAAGCAGATGAGAAAGATGCTATCGATAGCTTGAAGCAACAAGATGAAGCAAGCATGGGTAATGCAATGCTTGACGCGTTTAACGCTGCTAAAGGCAAATAATTAAAAGTGGCTGGTAACAGCCACCTTTAATAGCATTAACTGGTGTCTTTTTTAATTTGTATTCACATAATACGAGGTAAGTTATGACTAAGTCTGATTTGATCGAAAGGCTAACCAGCAAACACTTTCAATTGTCGGTTAAAGAAGTTGAAGATAGTGTTAAAGAAACATTAATGTTGATGACCAATTCCCTTGCCTCAGGCGAGCGTATTGAAGTCAGAGGCTTTGGTAGTTTTTCTTTACATTACCGTGCTCCACGCATTGGCCGTAACCCTAAAACAGGGGATAAGGTTGAACTAGGTGGGAAGTATGTTCCTCACTTCAAACCGGGTAAAGCATTGAGAGAACGTGTTAATGCAATAAATGCCTAAATAAAAATGGTGCTGAAAAGCACCATTTTTTTTATCTATTATTTCTTCTTAATTGCTTCCAATCTTTTTTAAAGTCCACTTCTGTCACCATTTCATCCCTAATAGTATTAATTTGATCAATATCCTAGAGGATAATGGCAAAGGAATCATATCAATGATTTATTCCCTGCTTGATTTATAATACACTCATCACTTCTTATTCTTGTGTGGGTATCAGTATGAAACGCTTTCTAACTATATTAATCACAGTGGTATTTTTTATTATTGTGATTGTAATAGGTTTAAAAAACCAACAACTCGTCACCTTAAATTATCTCATTGCGCAAAATGAATTACGCTTATCAACATTATTAGCGATTGTTTTCTCAATGGGTTTTTCAATGGCGATATTTATTGCTAGCTACTTTTATTTAGCATTAAAAATGAAGGCTCGTCAGCTACGTAAATTAACCGTTAAACAACGTAGAGAGCTGAATGATTTGCGCGCCAATATTGAAAAAGATTAATTCTTAGTGCAAGAAATATTCTTTCTCTTACTGCCCGTGGCTGCCTTTTATGGTTGGTACATGGGCGTGCGCAGCGTTTATCAGAAAAAACAGCAGAAAGGCAATAAATTAAGCCGTGATTATGTTCAAGGCTTAAATTTTTTATTAAATGAACAACCCGATAAAGCCGTTGATCATTTTATTGCATTGTTAGATGTTGATGATGAAACCATTGAAACACACCTCGCCCTAGGCAATCTATTTCGTCAAAATGGCGAAGTCGACCGTGCGATCCGTATTCATCAAAACTTAATTGCACGTCCTAACTTAACACTTGAGCAACGCGACCTTGCTATGTTGCAATTGGGTAAAGACTTCTATCAATCGGGTTTATTTGATCGCAGTGAAGAAACCTTTATTCAACTCAAGGAATCACCTGAGTACAGACAAGTTGCGCTAGAAAACCTATTACTTATCTACCAACAACTAAAAGATTGGCAAGAGGCGATTAACTGTACCGAACAGTTAAATAAAATGGGCCAAGATAAAGCCAAACCAAGAACCTTATCTTACCTGTATTGCAGCTTAGCGGATCAATTGAAAAAGCCTGATCAACAAAAGCAAGCCATCAAGTTATATCAAAAAGCATTAGTGACTTACCCTAAGTGTATACGCGCTTGTATCGCCATAGCCGATTATTACGATCAAGAACGCCAGCAGAAAAAAGCCTTAGAAGTATTACAACGTGTGCCTGAATTAGATATCGACTTTACCGAAGTGATATTAGAAAAATTATATGACCTACATAAAGAGCTACATACAGAACAAGCGTTAATAGATTATTTGTATCATATTGTTGGGTTGGGCGGAGGCGCAAGCGCGGTTATCCTGCTAGCTAGCTTAATTGCGGAATTTAAAAGCGTTGAAGAAGCCCAGGCATTTATGCTGCAAGAGCTAAGACGTAATCCGACCATGAAAGGCTTTAATCACTTAATGACTTATCACTTGCGATTAGCACAGTCAGATAATGAGAAAGAAAGTTTAGTCTTTCTTCATACCTTAGTGAGTGAGCAAATTAAATCTCGCTCTCAATATCGCTGTCAAAAATGTGGCTATTCCACTAAAAAACTATTCTGGCAGTGCCCATCTTGTAAAAGCTGGGGACGCATTAAACCGATTCGAGGTTTAGATGGCGAATAGTCGATTGTGCATTTACAATCACGTCGCTTTCATTCACGATCACACAGTAAATTCACAATCACGCATTATAAATATTTAATTACATCCGTTTGATATAGGAATAAAAATGACTCAGCTTACCGACCCTAAAGTGGTTATCGCATTAGATTACGATAACAAGCAACAAGCACTTGCTTTTATTGAGCAACTTGATCCTAGTACTTGCCGCTTAAAGATTGGTAAAGAGATGTTTACTCACTTTGGGCCTGAATTTGTTAAGTTAGTAGTGGCTAAAGGATTTGATGTATTTTTAGATTTAAAGTTTCACGATATTCCTAACACCGTCGCAAAAGCCGTTAAAGCAGCCGCAGACTTAGGTGTGTGGATGGTCAATGTGCATGCCAGTGGTGGCCGTCGTATGATGGAAGCCGCAAAAGAAATATTAATCCCCTACGGTGATAAAGCGCCTCTGTTAATTGCCGTTACCGTATTAACCAGCATGGATCAAAGCGACCTCGCAGAACTAGGCATTGAGTTAACACCTGCCGAGCAAGTGATACGTCTTGCTACATTAACCAAATCATCAGGGTTAGATGGCGTTGTTTGTTCATCACACGAAGCACAACAGTTAAAAGCCTTGTTAGGCGAGTCATTTAAACTGATCACGCCGGGTATTCGCCCAGCAGGCTCTGCAGCCGGTGATCAACGCCGTATTAAAACACCAAAGCAGGCAATTGACAGTGGATCCGACTATTTAGTCATTGGACGTCCTATTACTCAAGCGCAAGATCCCGTTGCCGTATTAAATGAAATTAACGCATCGCTAGGTTAATTAAGCTCCGTTAAAGGATCGCCAGTTTTTATGAAAAAAATAGATATAACTAAATACAAAGCAGATTTTATACAAAAAATTGCTTTTGATTTCAAACAATGGATGTCACCGGCAATACGTGATTATTATTCATTGTTTTTGAAAAATGCACATCAAAACCGTGAGCAGCTATTGTCGTGGGTAAAGGAATACTCAGTACTAGAGAATGGCCGCTCCGTTAAAGTAGCGCAAAAACCAATACAAGTTTCCTCGGAAGCCCGTGAATTGTTTTTATGTTTACAAACCAGAATCGGAGAAGAGGTGCACGTTGGTGAATGGCTAACAATCACACAGGATCGTGTAGATCAATTTGCACATGTCACTGAAGATCATCAATGGTTACATAATGATGTAGAACGTGCTGAAAAAGAATCACCCTTTAAAACCACCATTGCTCACGGTTTTTTGACGTTATCCTTACTGCCGCATTTAACTGACAGTGTGGATGCCAGTCGTCCTGCGTACCCTAATGCAAAAATGACAGTGAATTACGGACTTAATCAAGTACGTTTTCCTTACCCAGTGAAAACCGGCAGTGTGATCCGTGCGCATAGCCGCTTAATTAAAGTATCACCGATCAAACGCGGTTTAGAGATCGAAAAAGAGATCTCTGTAGAAATCCAAGGCACACGCCGCCCAGGTTGTGTGGCCGTTTCCGTGGTAAGGGTTTATTTCTAACTAGTTTTATAAGACCAACTAAACCGAGTGGTTACAATAAATTGACACTTTTTATTGTCACTACTCATTACCTGAACCTAGTTCGATTATAAAGCGCGTGAATTCAAACAATAAGCGGATAAAAGGACATTATTGCCACTTTATACAAGCTAATCATTATTTATTACTTATTAAAAACGTATAATTACACTCAGCCTTAATTCAGATAGAACGAAAGTAACCCCCTAAAACTCCCGCTATCTAAGATCCATTGAAGATCTTTTTTGTTTCAGTTAGCCTCTCTGCCGTTATTGTTTATCATCGCTTCTCAATACTTATTGTTAATATTCACGGACTTTATAGCACTCCTGAATTCGCATAAGTAGTTTGATAATACCCCACTAATACCATTGCCCCTTCTTTAATATCAATCCTCTAAATTTCTATCCTTTTAGCCACTAAAGCTATCGAGTCATTTTTTAGTAGCGGTAACAACACACCACCTCTATTTTTTGACTTTCTGAATATCTTCATCGAATTGAGTATTTATTTAATATCAACAACTTAATGTTGTAATTGTAAGTTACTAATATTAAATAAATTTATTTTACTTGTTCTCGATAGAACAGTAAAAATAAAAGTTGGCATAAAAATCGCTTTATAACCCTTGAGAGTAAAAATTGACGGCAAAACGAACAAATCTTGCCGATTTTCCCGATAAGGGACTGAAAGGAACAAAGGAGTAATTTATGGCCCAGGTAATTAATACAAATATCATGTCGCTAAATGCGCAACGCCAATTAAATAAAAGCCAACTCACACAAAACGAAGCCATGGAGCGTTTATCCTCTGGTTTACGTATCAACAGTGCAAAAGATGACGCGGCGGGGCTTGCTATTTCCACGGGAATGCAATCACAAATTAAAGGCATGAATCAAGCGGTTCGTAATGCCAATGATGGTGTATCAATGGCTCAGACTGCTGAAGGGTCAATGGATGAAATGACCAACATACTGCAACGTATGCGAGAATTGTCAGTGCAATCTGCCAATGCCACTAATTCATCTGATAATAGACAATCGATTCAAACAGAAGTGGACCAACTATACGCTGAGTTAGGCCGTATTTCTGAATCGACACAGTTTAATGGAACTAATTTACTCGATGGTTCTTCAGAGAATGTCACACTACAAATTGGCGCAAATAATGGCGATACCATGAAGGTTAATTTTACCGATGTCACCGCTCATGCCTTAGGTATTGATGGTGGAGTGACCAAAGGTGATTTAAATGGTGGTCGTGTCGAAGGTGGGGAAATACTTAAAGATACCGTACAAATTAACGGCATTGATATTGGCGCGGTCAATAACAAGAATAAATTAGGCGCGGCAGGTATTGCTGAAGCGATCAATAAAAAAACCAATGATACAAACGTAACAGCTGAAGCTTATAACTCTATAGAAGGTGCAATAAGCGACGATGCCGACGGTATGACCGTTGGTTTAGAAATAACTGTTGGAACAGGCGCTACAGTGACTCTAAACCCAACCAATAGTATGGAAAACCTCAGAGACACTATCAACAAAGAAGTATCAGGTGTTCAAGCCACTATTAGCTCTGAAGGGCAATTACAGTTAACCAATACAACAGGTGAAAGTATTGAAATTGGCGGAACAGATATTGCTGGTTCAGGTCTTGAAGCGGGTAAATTTGAAGGTTATGTTGCATTATCAAATACTAATGAGCAACCTATCAAAGTGGAAGGATCAACAACTAGTTTTGGTTTAATGGAAACTAATGGTGCGAGTAGTATAAAAGGGGCTAATGTTACAGGTCAATCTGATATAGAAGTTGCTGATAAGATTTCAATTAATGGTGAAATGTTAACTGTAACGGGAGCTGGGACTGGTGCTACTACTACTGCTACTATGACTGAAAAAGCGGAAGCAATTAATGCACTAACGGAAAAAACAGGAGTAACAGCTACAGTTATAACTGAAACAGCCGCTACTGCTGACTATGAGACTGGTGTAGCCGCAAAATCAGAAACTACCATTACAAATGCTCAAATCAAAGCTTTAAGTGATGATATAGCAGACCCTACGGCTGGGAGTGCAACTGCCTTAACCTTTGGGGGAGACCCTGTTGCTATGACTGGTGTGGAAACTTTAGATGATATGATTGGTGCGTTAAATGATTCCACTAGTGCTTATACGTTTGCCGCAAATGCTGATAATACAGGTTTCATCGCGACAGCTGTAGATACAGATACTGGTGCAGATACAATGCCTGGTTTTGTGGTTAAAGATGATGCTACAACTACTAATACTGTTGCAGTAGAAGCTGAAACAGCTCTATTAAATCCTACACTCGGAGATAATACGGCTCTTGGATCTAACGTAATTGGTACGGCTGGTGTAGAAAAACTTGTTTTAACAGCGACTGAAGGTACGGAAATTGTTATTACTAGTAATGCTGATACTGTACAGGGTCAAACAGATGCACTTGCTAAACTTGGTATGATTGAAACCGGTGGAGCTAAAGCCGATGATTTAGGTATTGATGTTACTACTGCTGAACATGCTGGTCGTAGTTTGGAGATGATTGATAAAGCATTAAGCACGATTTCATCTGCGCGTGCAGACCTCGGTGCAGTGCAAAACCGTTTAGACTCTACTATTTCTAATCTAGAGAATGTATCACAAAATTTATCGGCGTCTAACTCACGTATTCAAGATGCAGATTTTGCCGCTGAAACGTCTAAAATGAGTAAAGCGCAGATATTACAACAAGCAGGCACCTCAATGTTATCGCAAGCGAATGCAAGTACACAAAACGTACTGTCATTACTGCAAGGATAAAGTGAGTTGATAAAATCGTTTAATAAAGGCAATTTATTGCCTAATTAATTCGATTTATCATTACAAGTAAAATGGGTGAATATCTTACAGGTTTTTACTCTCATTTTCTCCTCAGTTCCCACCCATTTAAAGGCAGCCTAGGCTGCCTTTTTCTATTCTAGTTACCACCAAAGCCATTAACCACAAGAAAACCTTTAAAAAATTAAAAAACATTAAAGGGTTAAAAATAAATAAAGTGTTTTAATATTTTGACCTTAAAACCACAAACCCCATTAACCAAGAAGCCGCTCCGCTGCACAGAGATCACGAAGAAAACCCTTAAAAATTAAAAAACTTAATAAAGTTAAAAAATAAAAAAAGTGTTTTAGGTTTTTGACCTTACTTCTTCACCCTTCGTGCCTTCGTGGTTAAATCGCTTTTGACCTTGAAACCGCAAACCCATTAACCACGAAGCCGCTTCGCTGCACAGAGGACACGAAGAAGTGACTTAAAGAGGTTAAAAGATTAAAAAAATAAACAAAGTATTTTAGGTTTTTGACCTTACTTCTTCACCCTTCGTGCCTTCGTGGTTAATTAGCTCTTGACCTTGACCTTGAACTTTACCCCCCATAATTTCGTGGTTAATAGCTTTTGGTTTGGTATATCAGAGTCATCCGATTGCAGATAAATTAAAGCTTAAATCGCTTAATACCATTTTTCAAAGCAACGGTATTAAAATTGATTAATAACCCTGTTTGTATATTAGCTAGCTTCATATAAGTGATAATTTGCGCTTCATGTATCGCAGTTAAATGCTGAACACTTTTAAGTTCGACAATAAGCTCGCCTGCGATAACTAAATCAAGTCGATAAGCACAATCAATTTCAACGGACTTATATTTGATGGGTAAAGCAAGCTGTTGTTGATAAGGTATATTGAGGCATGATAATTCATAGGCTAGGCATTTTTCATAACTAGACTCCAGTAACCCTGGGCCTAATTGTTTATGAACCTCAATCGCACATCCAATCACTTGATACGATAAATCATCAAAATCGATATTCATATCCTCCGTATTTAAAGTAATTATGAGTATAGGTAGCTAATGCTAATCCCACCATTAACCTAGAGATCCATTTACATGAAGAAAACACTTAAAAAGCTAAAACCGTAAAACCCATTAACCACGAAGCCGCTGCGCTGCACAGAGGACACGAAGAAAACCCTTAGAAAATTAAAAAACGTTAAAGGGTTAAAAATCAATAAAGTATTTTAAGGTTTTGATCTTCCTTCTTCACCCTTCGTGCCTTCGTGGTTAAATTGTTTTTGATCTTGAAACCGCAAACCCCATTAACCACGAAGCCGCTACGCTGCACAGAGAACACGAAGAAAACCCTTAAAAATTAAAAAACTTAATAAAGTTAAAAAATAAAAAAAGTGTTTTAGGTTTCCCTAATAAATTTTTTTTGTGTCTTAGGTCTTGACCTTACTTCTTTACCCTTCGTGCCTTCGTGGTTAATTTGCTCTTGACCTTGACCTTGACCTTGACCTTTACAACCATAATTTCGTGGTTAATCGCTTTGATTCCCAAGGAAGTCCACAGAGTAGCTATCGCCACACAAAGAACACGAAGAAAAACCTAATAAAATTATTTTTTAGGTTTTTGACCTTACTTCTTCACCCTTCGTGCCTTCGTGGTTAATTAGCTTTTGACCTTGACTTTGATTTGGCTTTTACACGTAAAATTTTGTGGTTAATGCTTTTGATTTTCACCCCAGAAACCCTCGGTGGTTAAGGGTTTTAGATCCTTTTGAAAAATAAAACGATCTTTTTTTAATCTACCCCTAAAGTAATTGTTTTGTCGGTCGATAAAGTTATTAAGTCCGAACATCGACTGTTTTGAAAATGAACCGTTTAGCTAGAAAATTTTTAATTAAACAAAAACATTAAAGTTATTTTTTAAGCGGTCGATACTAATTACATACTTAATCAAACTGATTAAAAGTTTTAAAAACAACTTATTGAATCAGAAATAAATAATGAAATAAATAACCAAGGAGCACATCATGGCCTCAGTAGTAAATACAAATGTAATGTCAATCAACGCTCAGCGTCAATTAGGCAAATCACAAGCAACACAAAATGAAGCAATGGAACGTTTATCTTCTGGCTTACGTATCAACAGCGCAAAAGATGATGCCGCAGGTCTTGCTATTTCAACCGGCATGCAATCACAAATTAAAGGTAATACACAGGCCGTACGGAATGCCAATGATGGTGTGTCAATGACACAAACCGCTGAGGGTTCAATGGATGAAATGACTAACATCCTACAACGTATGCGTGAACTTTCTGTGCAATCTGCCAATGCCACTAACTCATCTGAAAACAGACAGTCTATTCAAACTGAAGTGGACCAACTTTACGCTGAATTAGGCCGTATTTCTGAAGCAACAGAGTTTAATGGTGTTAAATTATTAGATGGCTCTGCTGAGGATATAACACTACAGATTGGTGCTAATAACGGTAATACGATGCAAGTAAGTATTAAAGATGTATCTGCAGGTGCGCTAGGAATTGATGGCGGAGTCACTAAAGGTGATTTAAATGGTGGCCGAGTTTCTGGTGAAGAAATAACTGCTGGCACAGTACAAATTAATAATATCGATATCGATGCTGTAACTGAGGCTGATGGTGGAGCCGCTGGGATAGCTGAAGCTATCAATGCAAAATCCGACAAGACCGGTGTGACAGCAAGAGTTTATAATTCAGTTGAAGGCCAGTCACTTTCTGATGATGCAACTGTAACAGGACTTACTAATGGGCTTGAGATTACTGTTGGAAACAGTGAAAAAGTGAAGCTTGGTGCAACTTCTGATATGACATCTTTAAGAGACACCATTAATAAAGAAGTTTCAGGTGTTAATGCAACACTGAGCTCTGAAGGTCAATTACAATTGACCAATACTACTGGTGAAAAAATAGAAATTGGTGGAACAGTAACAGGCTCAGGTCTGGAAAAAGGTGTTTTTGAGGGATATGTTGCGTTAGATAGCACTGATGGCTCTCCCATTAAAGTTGACGGTAAAGATACAACTGATTTTGGTTTTGCAATCTCAAATGGAGCAGGTAGCATCACTGGTTCAGTAGCTGTGCCTAAAGAATTATATAATAGTTTAGATAATGATATCAAAGCAACAGATGCAGTTAAAATTAATGGCGTTGATTTAGTCGTTGAAGGCACTGGAGCTGTTACACAGGCAATGGTTGATGCAGGCGAAGGTGACGCAGTAGCCGCTGCTAAAGGTGCAACTATCCAAGACAAAGTGGATGGAATTAACAAATTAACCGAGCAAACAGGTGTTACGGCAGCAATAGATATCCATGATACGGGTGTGGCAAAGCAAACTGCCAGTGCAACGTTAGATTTTGAAGTTTTGGGAGGTACTGATACTGGTACGGTTTCTATCACAGTTGGTGGCAAGGACTATAAAACTGATTTAGGATCCGCTACTACCGCTGCTCAGGTAGCTACTGCACTAAATGCATTTGCTGATGAATCTGGGATAAATGTTACTGAGGACAGTGGTGCTTTGGTATTCACCTCTGCAACAAGTGATGGAGATGCCGCTGATTTTACGATTAAAGGCACCTCTACTGCTGCTGATAAGGGGCTTGTTGGTACCACAAATGGTAATGTGACTGGCTCAACTGACTTCACGCAGGCAGTGAACGCTCATGCTACGCAAGTAGTAGGTGAAGATGTCGCTACTATTGATATGAGTGCTAGTACAATAACTATTAATGATGTAGAAATAACGATGGGAACGGGAACAGATATCGCGGCTAGGGTTTCTGAATTCAATGCTAAATCCGCAGACACAGGTGTTACAGCTGAAAGAGTTGGTAAAGATATTGTATTTTATAATACAGATGAGTCTTCAGATGAAATCAAGTTTAGTGGCGTGAGCGAAGCATTGTTTACAGGAGGAACTGGGACAGGCGACCCTGCTACAGCAAGTAGCACAGCAGGAAATGTACAAGAACAACGTTTAGTATTGACAGCAGAGGCGGGGACGGAAGTAGTTATTACCAGTGATGCTGAAGGTGCTATCGCCCAAAAAGCGGCACTGGATAAACTAGGCATGATTGAAACCGGTGGTACTAAAGCTGATGATTTAGGCATTGATGTTACCACTGCTGAACATGCTGGCCGAAGCTTAGAGATGATTGATAAAGCGTTAAGCACTATTTCATCTGCGCGTGCGGACCTTGGTGCGGTGCAAAACCGTTTAGGCTCTACTATTTCTAACTTAGAAAATGTAACACAAAATTTATCAGCGTCTAACTCACGTATTCAAGATGCAGATTTTGCAACTGAAACGTCTAAAATGAGTAAAGCACAGATATTACAACAAGCAGGTACGTCAATGTTGTCGCAAGCTAATGCGTCTGCACAGAGTGTATTATCTCTTCTTGGTTAATCAACGAAGGGTCGCTAGTTAAATAATAATATAGCTCCCTAGTCATAGGGGGCTTTTTTGCCATTAAAGAGACAATAAAGTAGGAGGTAGTATGCCTGATTTAAGTGTTAATAGTGCATCCATTAGCTCGTTGAGTGTTGATACAAGCACTGATAAAAATATATCTCAACACAATATTACTAATGCGACTAATGATGTTAGTCAATCATCGTTTAGCGCAGATGCTGCTACAAAAGTAACTGACAACGCGCAGGTTCAAAATGTACATCAAGAAAAAAAAGTGTCTGCAGAAGAAGCTGAAAAAGCCGTTAATGAAATGAATAATTTTATGACAAGCATGCAGCGTAACTTATCTTTTAGCTTTGATGATGACCTAGGGCGAAACATCGTGTCAGTTAAAGATATTGAGAGTGATGAAGTGATTCGTCAAATTCCATCGGAAGAGTTGGTCGTATTAATTAAAAAAATGGATGATGTTGCTGGGATATTGTTCGATAAAAAAGTGTAGCAGTGGGAGGGGGAGTCATATTAACGCCAGTATCTACCCTGTATAAGTAAGCGTTTGATTAATAACAGAATAAAGAGTTACCCTGTTTACTATTTTTGGCTACTATTTAAATTGCTATTTTAGTTGATATTTTAACTTGGATTTTAACAAAAGTTTTAACCATGACTTTAACTGCAGGCTTAACTATCACAGCAGCGGTAAGTTTATTAAATATGTTGACACTATTGATAATAAGTCGCTTAGGCTTAATAACCTTATTGTTTTTAATGTGGTAAGCACAGTAAGGTTAATCAATTTTTTTGTTAAATTTAATAAGTCGGCAGAACTTAGAAGCTACTCGCTAATTGCATTTGTTAATAATAGAAAGACAGTGAAAATAAATAACAAAAAGGTAAATAATATTTACAATTAATATTGTTCACCCTTATGTTATTCAAAGCGTGATGTGAAAATACTTATTGGTAAAGTTGTATCAGTAAAAGCTATCGATAAAACTATTGATAAAAGTGCTGATAAAGCTCGAGTGTATCAGTAGCCACAAGGTTATATGGCTCGATTATTGCTTTTAATTATTGGTTGTTAGTCATTATTGTTTCTTATTCTTCATATGTTTTCAATATTTCTACCAATAAGAGTTGCACTGACATCAGTGTTAACAAATAAGTGAAATAGTACATTAAGTTAATTGTCATTAAGGAGTAGGTATGTCTACCATTACATCAACAGGTTTAGGCTCAGGGCTAGATATTAACAGTATCGTTACTGCTATTGTTGATGCAGAAAAAGATCCTGCTTTAGCGACGATTACGGAAGGTACTGCAGAAGCAACGGCTAAAATTTCTGCCTATGGTTTGCTTAATAGCGAACTAACTTCTTTTAAATCCTCTTATAAAGAGCTGGCTTATACCTCTAGTTTTTCAGCCACGACTTCAACCAGCAGCGACAGTGAGATTTTAGATGCAACATTAGGGTTTGGTGCTGAAACAGGTCAATGGGAGTTTGAAGTTAATCAGCGTGCACAGGCACAAACCTTAGTCTCTGCTGAAAGTAATGAATTTACTGCTGTTAACGATGAAGTGGGCGAGGGGATCCTTAAACTATCATTTGGTACCTATAGCGAAGACGGTACTACTTTTACCGCTAATCCAGATAAAGCCTTTGAAAGCATCACTATTAGTAATGAAATTGACCCCGTTACAGGGCAAAGTAATAACTCGTTGGAAGGTCTTAGAGATCAAATTAATGACGATGAGAATAATTACAGCGTATCAGCATCGATTATCAATGATGGTAGTAACTACCGTTTAATCTTAACCAGTAAAGAGACCGGTGAACAAAGCGCTGTTGAAATAACCGCAACAGACCTTAATGGTGACCCTCTTGATGCAGGCACAGGGCTCGATCGTTTTACCTATGGTGCTGATAATCAAAATATGACGCAGACGGTAGTGGCACAGGATGCAGAGATAATGATGAATAATATCTCCATCAGTAGTGCAAGTAATGAAGTTAGCAGTGTTATTCAAGGGGTAACCTTAAACTTAAAAACTGCCGAAATTGGTAAAACTGTTACGTTAACAATAGAAAGTGATACCAGTGAAGTTAAAGAAAAGATTAATGCTTTTTTTGAAAGTTATAACAGTACCGTTGCTAAAATGACGGAGTTAACGGCTTATAACAGTGCGGATTCTTCTAGTAATGGTATTTTGAATGGTGACTCGACGGTCAGAAATATTCAAAATATGATGCGTAGTGTTTTGAATACACCGATGGATCATATTGAAGGCTCTATTCATAGTTTTGCTGACCTCGGTATGCTAACGCAACGAGACGGTACCTTAGAGTTAGATGAAGATAAGTTTGCTGAAGCACTTAAAAATGATTTAGCCGGCGTGGCAGATTTTTTTACGGCTACGGGAGCCGCTAGCGACGCTAATATTTTATATGACAGCCATACCAGTGCCACTACTCCGGGGACCTATGATGTTGAGGTGACTCAAGTTGCCACCCAAGGTACTTTGGCTGGCCTAGCAGAGCCTGGTTTGTTGTTTGATGACAGTAATAATAGTTTTCAAATCAAAGTGGATGGTTATGAATCAAGTTCAATCGATTTGCAGATAGGCTCTTATGTCAGCATTGATGAAATGATTATCGACTTACAGTCTAAAATAAATTCAGATCCCAATTTTGTGAGTAATGGTGTTGCTGTCAATATCACTAATGAAGACGGTAAGTTGTCAATCAACTCCACTAAGTACGGTGCTTTCTCCAATGTGTCATTTACTAATAGCGACGCAGATTTTATATCTAACCTAGGATTTACAGGTGCGAGTAGTGTAGATGGAGTAAATGTTAAAGGCACAATTGGTGGCGAAAGTGCGACCGGTAGCGGCCAATATTTATTATCTTCCGCTGGTGATGCAGAGGGTATAAAACTGCTTATTGAAGGTAGCTTATTAGGCAGTCGTGGCTCGGTGACCTATAGTGAAGGCATTGCGCAGACGATGAATAATGTTTTAGATAGTATTATTGATTTAAGTGTGTCGGAGTCTAGTGTTGATGTAGATTCAAGTTCTGGCACTATTGATAGTAAAATCGATTCATTTTATAAAAAAATAGAAACATTAGGTGAGCAACAAGAGGCGCTAACATTACGCATGGATAGTTATGAAACTCGTTTATATGCAGATTTTAATGCCATGGATATTGCGGTATCGACTTTAAATAATACCATGAGTTATTTAGAAGCAACCTTAGATGCGTTACCAGGTTATACCAACGATTAGTATTAGCAGCTATGTATTATTCAATACATAGCTGCTTTCCTCCTCAAAGTTCCATTCCAAAGCATCAATAGTATTTCACCACTAGCCTTTCGGTTAAAAGCCAAAGTCTAAAGTTAAAAGCTAATTAACTACGAAATTGAGGGCTGTAAAGGTCAAAATCAATATCAAAGTCAAAAGCAATTTAACCACGAAGGCACGAAGGGTAAAGAAGTAAGGTCAAAACATAAATGCTTTATTTTTTTAAATTTTTTAAGGTTTTCTTCGTGTTCTCTGTGCAGCGCAGCGGCTTCGTGGTTAATGGGTTTTGTGGTTTTAAGGTCAAAAGCGGATTAACCACGAAGGCAGGAAGAGTGAAGAAGTAAGGTCAAAAACATAAAAGCAATTTTTAATATTTAACTTTTTAACTTTATAAAGTCTTAATGTTTTTAAGGTTTTCTTCGTGTTCTCTGTGCAGCCTAAGGGCTTCGTGGTTAATGGGTTTTGGATATTTAAAAAGGCTATTTATAAGCTTTAACGCCTTTTCTTCCTCGTTTTAGTGCTAATGATTTTTCTTTTAATTCAGTTTGTAATATTGCTGATTTTGCTTGTGTTTGGGCAACTGTTTTTTTGATACTTTTAAGCTGTGTTAGTACTGAAAGTAATTCATCTTCACTGGCGCGAGTTAGGACTTGTTGCATTTTTTTTGAAAAAAAGGCTTGTTGTTCAGAGAACTCAATGTATTGCTGATCGGCAATGCATTGATCCATTGTTTCTATTAACGCAAATAGTTGGTCTATCTCTTGTTCTATATTCATCATCTGTACTGCTGACGAATATCGTCAGGAATACCATCCCAACCTGCTTTGATTTCACTTAGTAACATACTAACTTCTGTTAATAATTCCGGATCATTCTTGATATTCGCGCGTGTTACTAGCGTTAACATGTAGGCATATAGATTAAATAAGTTGGTTGAAATTTCTCCGCCTTTTTCCATATCTAAACTATCTTGCAGTTCACCAATTAACCCGATTACTTTACCTAAGGTTTTATTTTTTATTACAATATCCTTTCGAGAAATTGCACCTTTTGCCGCTGCCAGATTACCTAATATATGCTGCATTATTAAGGATATAAGTGTATGAGGGTCTGCATTCTCAACTTGGGATAAGCCGGTATTTTGATATTGTCTGATCGATGAGCGAGTCATAAAATTCCCTTAGCTAACTTGTTTTTTAATTCTACATTGGTTCGATTATTAGTTTATTCGGATCATTAAGTGAGTGCTATTTAACGAAATAGCCATTTATTTACTTATTCACCTTTTATCTATTTACCAAGTTACATTTTAGCCGCTAATTGAAGCTATGTAATGGTTGCAATCATGATAGTGCCAAAAGTTAAACACTGCTTTTAATAAAGCAAAATATATACCATTTTTATTATTTTTTAATGGGTTTCAATTGTTTTACTTATTTTTATCATGACAGTCGCATAAATGTTGTTATTTACACTACCTCTAAAGGTTTATTGTGTCATTTTACAGGCATCGTCATCTTTTTGACGATTTTTCAATGCAAATAGTAAAAATTGTTCTATCATAACCTTCACATCTTGGTTTCTTTGATATGAGTACTGATTATGCCACAACGCCCGCCCATTTATTTAGTCGATACAACCGCTCAACAAGTAGAGATATTACAAACTGTTTTACATTTTGTTGGTGAAGCTTATCAAACGGTTGCTGTTGAACATTTAGCGCAGCAGGTAGAGCAACAAGCGCCTTTGTGCGTTATTTATGGTAATCAACATCAGCAATTGGATGCACTACTAAATAGCTTTGCTAAAACTCCTTTTATTAGTATCTCTGGGCAAGTGGCAAGTGTGGACAGTAATCATATCGGTGTGCTTCATTTACCTATCGTCTATTCAGAGTTGACGCAGTTATTACATTATTGCCAAACCTATTCGAATCCAAATCATAAATTAAGTAAAGCCAATAAATATTTAATTACCTCTTTGGTGGGCAAAGGGTTACGTATTCAAGAAATTCGTTATTTAGTAGAGCAAGTCGCTGAAAGTAATGCCAATGTGTTGATTTTAGGCGAATCAGGAACGGGTAAAGAGGTAGTTGCGCGTGCTATTCATGAAGTGTCTGGTCGAAATAAAGGGCCTTTTGTACCGGTGAACTGTGGTGCCATTCCCGCTGAACTATTAGAGAGTGAATTATTTGGGCATGAAAAAGGCGCATTTACTGGTGCTTTTTCTGCTCGTAAAGGGCGCTTTGAGTTGGCTGAAGGCGGGACGCTATTTTTAGATGAAATTGGCGACATGCCCATGCCGATGCAAGTGAAATTATTACGTGTGTTACAGGAAAGAACCTTTGAAAGGGTCGGTGGTAATAAGTCTTTGCAGGCGGATGTGCGCATTGTAGCGGCAACCCATAGAAACTTAGAAGATATGATTATTGCAGGTTCTTTTCGAGAAGATCTGTTTTATCGTTTAAATGTATTTCCTATTGAAAAGCCTGCATTACGTGATCGCCAAGAAGATATTCCTTTGTTGCTACAGGAGTTGTTATCTCGATTAGAAAAGGAACATAAAGCGACACTGCGTTTTACTCAACGTGCGTTAGATTCATTAATGAAACATGCTTGGCCTGGAAATGTGCGTGAGCTGTCTAATTTATTAGAGCGTTTATTAATCTTACACAGTAATAAAATAGTGGATGTGACTGAGTTACCGCTTAAATATCGTTACTTAGATGAGCAGGGTGAGGCGGTTGAACATATTCACTATAACCCAGAAGAAGAAGCATTGATGGAGCGTGATGCGTTATCGGGTATGTTTGGTGATGCGCCTATTTTATCCGACGAAAGTGAAATGCACGATGAATCACTTGGATTTTTAGGGCATTTGCCTGCGGAGGGCATGAATTTAAAGAATAAGTTAGTCGAGTTTGAAATTGAGATGATTCGTCAAGCTATTGACTCTCAAGATGGTGTGGTGTCACATGCTGCTGAGTTATTATCGATGCGCCGAACCACCTTGGTAGAAAAAATGAAAAAATATGGGTTGAATAAAGAAGGCTAAGCTATCCATTAAGCTAATCATCAAACTGATTAGCAAAACTAAGCATTAAATTCATCTTCAAAAAGTAGCATCACAAAGTGACATCAAAAAGTAAGCTGAGTACTTAGCGATACCTTTGCATAAGAAACCGCGCTTTTAATTGTGCGGTTTTTTCATTTTTAGCACTGTCATTTTTATGGCTATTTACTTTTATCTTGCTGTAAAATAATCAGTTTATTCGGTTGGCATAATAACTGCTTAATAGTGATATCTATCTTAATTTTTAGGTGTTGCTATGACAACTTCACAATCAACAAATAATACGCCATTACAAACTGAACGTTATGTCGGTGAGCTACAGCAGTTACGTGCTCAAGCGAACTACATGGATCAATTGTATAAAGAGTTGCCGTCTGGGTTGATTGTGATTAATGGTAACGGGATTGTGGAACAAGCAAACCGTGTTGCCGTGCAGTTGTTAGGTGAACCCTTAGAGAATATGCTTTGGGGTGATGTGATTAAACGCTCCTTTAGCCCTAAAAATGACGATGGCCATGAAATATCATTGAAGAATGGTCGCCGTATTCAGTTATCAATCTCCTCTTTGCAAGGCCAGCCTGGGCAGCTCATTCTGCTTACGGACCTTACCCATACTCGTCAACTACAAGAGCATGTTGCAACATTAAAGCGTTTATCCTCTTTAGGTAAAATGGTGGCGTCATTAGCGCATCAAATCCGCACTCCATTATCGGCGGCTATGTTATATGGCGCTAACCTTGCCAATAAAACTTTAAATGAAAGCTCTCGTGCTCGCTTTCAAGGCAAGTTAATGAACCGCCTGCAAGATTTAGAAACACAAGTGAACGATATGCTGTTATTTGCCCGTAGCGGCGAACAGAAGATTGTAGAGGAAGTCTCCGTTGCAACATTATTAGAAGAAGTACAGGAAGCCAGTGATGCCATGTTATTAAGTGTTAATGGCCATTTACAGTGTCGTTTACCCAATCCTGATTTATTTATTCTGGCCAATAAAAATGCATTAACCAGCGCCATGACTAACCTTATCTCAAATGCAATTGAAGCTACCGGTGAAGGGGCGCAATTATATATTAGTGCTGTGCAGCGAGGTGCAACGCATTTAGAAATTTCTGTGATGGACAATGGACCAGGTATTGAAAAACAACGTTTAGCGCAAGTGATGGAAGCTTTTTATACCACTAAATCTCAAGGTACAGGTCTTGGCCTTGCGGTGGTGCAAAGTGTTGCTCAGGCGCATAGTGGCACGGTGGAAGTAAAGTCAGAAGTCGGCAAGGGGAGCAGTTTTACTTTAGTGTTGCCCTTACACCGTATTGCTGAGTTTAGAGAAGAGGGCAACCTACAAAGTAATGCACTGAGTAAGGTAATAGGAGCTTAATTATGTCGCATAATCAATCACAGGGTCGATTATTAGTCGTAGAAGATGATGCTGGATTACGTGAAGCGTTAATTGATACTTTGTTATTAGCAGGTTATGACTGTCAAGAAGTCGACAGTGGCGAAGCTGCGTTGGTTGAACTTAATAAAGCAGCACTTGGTAAATCACGTTACGACTTGGTGATCAGTGATATTCAAATGGGCGGCATGAGTGGTTTAACCTTATTGCAAAATATTAAAAGCCTTCACCCTGAAATACCTGTTTTATTGATGACAGCCTACGCAACTATTGATGATGCGGTCAAAGCCATTCGCGATGGTGCCATTGATTATTTAGCAAAACCCTTTTCACCTGAGGTGTTATTAAATCAAGTTAGTCGCTATGCGCCTGTACATAAAGTGCCTTCGTGTACGCCTATATTTGGCGACCCTAATACTGCGGCTTTATTTAAAATGGCTGAAAAAGTAGCTGCTTCCGATGCCTCAGTTATGATCACTGGCCCAAGTGGTTCAGGTAAAGAAGTGTTATCACGTTATTTACACGATAAATCATCGCGTAAAGATGAAGCTTTTGTGGCGATTAACTGTGCGGCTATTCCCGATACCATGCTTGAATCGACCTTATTCGGTTATGAAAAAGGGGCCTTTACTGGCGCTGTTCAAGCTTGTCCTGGTAAATTTGAACAAGCGCAAAACGGCACGATTTTATTAGATGAAATTAGCGAAATGCCCTTAGAGTTACAAGTTAAGCTATTGCGTGTTTTACAAGAAAGAGAAGTGGAGCGTTTAGGCTCACGCAAAACGATTAAATTAAATATTCGTGTATTAGCGACCAGTAATCGTGACATTAAAAAAGCTGTCGAAGCGGGGACTTTCCGTGAAGATCTGTATTATCGCTTGAATGTTTTTCCACTACAGTGGTTACCGCTAAAGCAGCGTAAAGGCGATATTATTCCACTTGCTGAACACTTATTATCACGTCATGCAAAGGAGCAATCTTCTGCGATCCCTTCATTATCGGAAGCGGCTAAGCAATGCTTATTTGCTTATTCATGGCCTGGTAATGTGCGTGAATTAGATAATGTAATGCAACGAGCCTTGATTTTAGGTAATGATGATGTGATTGACTGTGACGCGCTGATTTTAGAAGATCAACAATTTGAACATATGCAACAACCAACTATTTCAACGACTACAGTGCAAGCTCAATCAGCAGCAATGGATGCTGTTTCGACAGGTCACGTTGATTCTCTCTCTGAGGGGCAAATACATAGTACTAATCGTATTGATAGCGGTTTTGATAGTGAACTTGGTAAAAACCCTATTAGCAACTCTGAGAACGCAGCAATAAGTAGTAGTGCAGTAAGGACTGAAACTGAAGAGCCAGAAGCTTTAGGGCAAGGCCTCAAACAGCAAGAGCAAAAGATTATATTAGAAGCATTACAGACCTGTCGTGGTAAGCGTAAAGATGTGGCAGAGTTACTGGGCATCAGTCCTCGCACATTGCGTTATAAAATTGCGCGGATGAAAGAGCAAGGCATTGCTTTACCTGCGTAAAAATAACGATTTTTGACAAAAACTGACACTTTTTATGCATTAATTGGTCTATTAAACTTGTAAATAAGAATTATTATCATTAGAATGCCGTTCTATTGATCATCACGCTTATTTATGGGAAACAATATGTCTATTAAAAAAAGTTTAACAGTTTTGTTAGCAGGTACATCTGCACTTGCGAGTTCAATGTCTTTTGCTGCTGAAGAAGTGAACGTATATTCGTATCGCCAACCGTTTTTAATTGAGCCGATGATGAAAGAATTCACCGCTGAAACAGGCGTTAAAGTAAATATTCTATTTGCTAAAAAAGGCCTGATTGAGCGTATTAAACGTGAAGGTAAATTATCTACAGCCGATCTTATGTTAACGTCTGATTTTAGTCGCTTAACTATGTTTACTGAAGAAGGTCTAGCACAGCCCGTTGATAGCGACATTCTAAATAAAAACATTCCGAGTCAATTTCATGGCGCTGAAAAACAGTGGTACGCATTAACTAGCCGTGCACGTAACATTTATTCTTCTGTAGAACGCGTGGGTCCTGCTCCTACTATTACTTACCAAGATTTAGCGACACCTGCTTTTAAAGGCAAAGTATGTATGCGCTCTGGTAAACACCCTTACAATGTTTCTTTGTTAGCGTCTATTATTGCTCACGAAGGTGAAGCAAAAGCAAAAACTTGGTTAGAAGGTTTAAAAGCAAACTTAGCACGTAAACCACAGGGTAATGACCGTGCACAGGTTAAAGCCGTTAAAGAAGGTTTATGTGATTACGCTTTAACTAACAGTTACTACTTAGGTAAAATGTTAAACGATCCAAAACAAGTTGCTTGGGCTGAATCAGTTCATATCAATTTCCCTAATCAAGCGACAACGGGCACACATGTTAACGTAAGTGGTATTGCACTGACTAAGTACGCACCTAATAAAAACAATGCTATCAAATTGATGGAATTCCTATCGGGTGATGTTGCACAGAAGATGTATGCTGAAATCAATTACGAATATCCTGTAAAAGAAGATGTACAACCTTCTAAATTGGTTGCATCATGGGGCAAGTTTAAAGCAGACGATATCAAACTATCTGATATTGCTGCGCAACATCAAGCCGCCATTAAGTTACTGGATGAAGTGAAATTTGATCTCTAAGTCGTTCAACCTGTACAAGTTACTGCCTTGGGTAGTAACTTGTATTTTGTTATCCCCTGTTCTTGCTATATTTTTCAGCGCTTTCTCTGTCGACGAAAGTGGTAGTTTTCAACACCTGATTGATACCGTTTTATCAACGTATATTAGTAACTCTCTCTTAGTTATTGTGTATGTTGTTCTATTAAGTATTCTGTTTGCTTTGCCCTGTGCTTGGTTTGTCGCCTGTTGTGAGTTTCCTACTCGTGAGAAGTTACAATGGATGCTGATGTTACCCCTCGCTATGCCGCCCTATATTATCGCGGTTGTTTATACCGATTTATTAGACTTTGCTGGCCCTGTACAGTTAACGATACGGGCTTTGTTTGATTGGCAACCAAACGATTATTATTTCCCTGAAGTGCGCACCTTATTTGGTGCTTCTGTTATTTTAGCGTTATCGCTTTTTCCTTATTTATATCTGTTATTACGTGGCGCTTTTTTAACGCAATCTGCGGGATTATTTCAAGCGGCAAGAACCTTAGGTGTCCCTCCTTTACGTGCCTTTTGGCGAGTCAGCATTCCTTTATCTCGTTCTGCGATGGCAGTGGGCGTCTCATTAATTGCCATGGAAACATTAGGTGATTTTGCAACGGTTAACTATTTTGCTGTGCATACGCTAACCACCGCCATCTACGATACTTGGTTAGAATTAGGCAGTTTGACTACCGCCGCCAAAATATCGTCTTTAATGCTGTTAGCGATTGTGATCTTAACCTCCTTAGAAAGTTATAGTCGCCGTAAACAACAAGTTTATCAGCGCAATGGCAGTGGTAATACAGAGCTGCGTTTTGTATTAACGGGTTGGCAAAAGTGGGGCGTATTAGCATTCACTTGGTCGTTATTAGCTTTCTCTTTATTTATACCGATTGCGACGCTTTTATATTATGCGGTTAACTATTTTAATGCTTCGTTAAACAATGACCTAATGCACTACACCTTAAATAGTCTGTGGTTAGCCTTTTTAGTCGCTATATTGGCTATATTAGTGGCGCTGCTGGTTAATTTTTATCAACGTTTAAGCCCAGGTTTAGGCGCAAAATCTAGCATTCGCCTGTCTTCACTTGGTTATGCGGTACCGGGGACTGTGGTTGCGATTGGTGTGTTGATCCCGCTTACAAGTATCGATTTATGGTTAAATGATCTGTTGCTAGCTTGGGACCTTAAACCTGTGGGGTTGCTGTTATCTGGCTCATTGGTTATTTTAGTCTTAGGTTATTTAGTGCGTTTTAGTGCTATTGCCGTGGGCAGTGTTGATAGTAGTTTAGTACAGGTTTCACCTTCATTAGATCTCGCCTCGAGAACCCTAGGTAATGGCCCTGTTAAAACACTCTGGCGGGTTAATATTCCGTTAATTAGAAAAGGCATGCTCACGGCTTTTATTTTAGTTTTTATTGAATCTATGAAAGAATTGCCTGCGGCGCTATTATTACGACCTTTTAATTTTGAAACATTAGCCACTTACGTTTATCAATTTGTATCCGATGAGATGATAGAGCTAGCAGCATTGCCTGCGCTAATGATTATTGGCTTAGGCTTAGTTCCTTTTATTGTGGTAAATCGTTTGTTGGAGAAAAAAACTTAATGAGTGCGTTAAATATCCAAAATTTAAGCTGTTCTTATCAAAAAACAGCGGTCTTAGAAAACTTGGATCTGAGCTTACATGATAATGAAATTGTGTGCTTATTAGGTGAAAGTGGCTGCGGTAAAACTACCTTACTAAGAGCGGTTGCCGGTTTGCAAACAGAATTAACCGGGCAAATTAGTATTCGTCAAAAAATATTAAATGATCCACAAACCTATGTACCACCTGAACTGAGAAAAATTGGTCTTATTTTTCAAGATTATGCACTTTTTCCACATTTAAATGTTTTTGATAATGTCGCCTTTTCACTTACCAAAATGACTAAGCAAGAAAAACAACAGCGTGTGCAGGAAGTCTTGGCGCTAGTGCAATTAAGCGACCTTAGTGCGCGTTTCCCGCATCAATTATCTGGCGGACAACAACAGCGTATCGCTATTGCACGTGCTTTAGCTTATCAGCCTGATTTAATGCTGTTAGATGAACCTTTTTCTAATTTAGACCAGCATGTGCGTTTTCAATTGATCCATGAGATCCGTCAATTATTTAAACAGCGTCAAATGAGTGCTTTATTTGTGACTCACTCTAAAGAAGAAGGCTTTGCTTTTGCTGACCGTATTGCATTGATGCAAGCGGGAAAAATTGTACAAATAGATACGGCTCAAAAATTGTATCGTAAACCTAACTCTCCCTATGTCGCTAATTTTATGGGACAAGCTAATTATATTGATGTGCAAGTGGTGGACAAATACAGTTACCAAAGTTGTTTTGGTTTATTAGGCAGTAATAGCGTGATTGAACAAACGATTGGTAAGCAGCTACGTTTATTATTACGCCCCGAGCATATTGAGATAACCCCTGACCTAAAAGGTGAAGCAACAGTCAAACAGGTCGATTTTCAAGGTGCATTACAACAAATTAGTGTGCAGTTCGCTGGGCAAGAATTCACCGTGAGGTACAGTAATAGTAGTAGCGAATGTTTAGCGTTTAGTGTCGGTGATAGAGTTTCTTTGACGATATTGAATCATGAATTTGTTACCTTTGAGAATTGCTAGCTGGCGCTGATTTTGAGTATCGTCTGACTTTAATTTTTGATGTGCTAAGTTTCAATTAGTGAGTTACTAGGTTATAGGTTAGTGAATTACTAGCTTATAGATTACTGGGTTACAGGTTCACGCTAGTAAATTAATTAATAGCTGAATAGTTAGCAGAATAAGAAAAGCCAGCGATGCAATGTATCGCTGGCTTTTTTGTTTTTAAAGCGTACGAGTTTAAAGTGCGCTTGTTTCTAATGTGCTGTGGCAGTGACAGTAAAAGCAAAAGAGAAAATAAAATGCAGGCGATTAAGTACTTGGGCTTAGCTCGTACATTAAACTCGCCTTTAAGCTTTCTTCTTGCTCTTTTGTCAGTGAATCCCCATCAGCAGTGGAAACGATAAATAAATCTTCTGCACGTTCGCCTATGGTCGATATTTTCGCTGTATCAAGCATTAAACCATGGTCAACAAATACAGTTCCTATATTAGCCAGAATACCGGGCGCATCGAATGCTACCACTTCAATCTGAGTGCGTTTACGACGTGTCGGTAGAAACGTTATTTTAGGCTCAAATTTAAAGGGACGCTTAACTCGCTCCAGTCTAATGATGTTGGAGTTAACCACATCTGGTTTTAATAAAGTATCCGTGATCGCTTCTCGCAAACGTTGAATTTTATCGTCATCAATATGTTCACCATCTTCTTCTAATACGGTGAAGGTACTGAGTGAATAATTATCTCGGCTAGAAAGAATTTTTGCATCGTGCACACTTAGTTTCTTATTATCTATTTCAGTCACAACGGAAGAGAATAAAAGCGGCATATCTTTATGATAAACAAATATCTCACTGCCCCCGCGTGCGTTATTAGTACTGATCAAAACCAAAGGTTTAGTGTGGTCTTGGTGATGTAATAAGTTCTGCGTGTGCCAGCAAATCTGTGCCGAGGTATAACGGAAAAAGTAATTGAGCCTAAAGCGTTTCCATAATGGCTTCACTTTTTCTTCGCTAATTCCTAACTCAGCTAAAATACCCAATGCTTTTAATTGACGATCTCTAATACGATCACGAATATCCGGTGGATTTTCTAAACCGCGACGTAACATGGTCAGTGTTTTGTAATAGAGGTCACGTAATAAAGTGCCTTTCCAGCTATTCCATGTTTCCTCATTGGTTGCACAAATGTCAGCGACGGTTAAGCAATACAATAAGTTAAGGTGTTTTTCATCACGCACGGTTTTAGCAAAGGTAATAATAACATTAGGATCACTTATATCACGGCGCTGGGCGGTAACAGACATGGTTAAATGTTGTTCTACTAACCAAGCAACTACTTTTCCTTCATGGCGAGTAAGTCCATGCAATTCACAAAACGCTAAGGCATCCACAGCACCTAATGTCGAGTGATCACCTTGTTGGCCTTTTGCAATATCATGGAAAATAGTGGCTAAGAATAACAACTCTGGTTTCTCTAACTTTTTATATATTTCATGGGCTAGTGGATGCTCGGCTTTGCTTCTTGGGTAGTTATAGATGAATTTAGCGAGCTTATGCGTATGTGCGTCCACCGTGTAAGCATGAAACAGATCGAACTGCATTTGCCCGACGATACGGCTCCATTGTGGAATGTAAGCGGCTAACACACCATACTCATACATTAAGGTAAAAGGGATACCCATGCCGCGAGGATGCCTAATAATTTGCATAAATACAGCGCGACATTCTGGAATATTTTGCAACCAATGGGTCAAGCAGCGTCGTGCTTCACGCAGTTCACGTAGCGTGCTTGAATAAATACCTTTAATACGTGAGTCATCGGCAATATGCACAAACAGTTGTAATATCGCTTCAGGGTTATCCTGAAAGTAACCGGAGGTGGTTAGTTCGATTTTATTACCACGGATTCGGAAATTGTCATCAATGTCATGAAATTCAGTGGTTGTTACATTACCTAAAATCGCTTCATCAAAATATTGTAGTAACATTTCATTAAGTTCTTTCACACGGCGAATGGTTTGGTAGAACATCTTCATCATCTGTTCTACGGCTTCATTGCGCTGACCTGTGTAACCTAATAGCTTTGCTACTTCACTTTGGAAATCAAATAGTAAGCGGTTATCTGGGCGGTTTGTGACTGTATGTAAAGCAAAACGTATGGTCCAAAGCTGCGACTGACAATCACTAACTTCGTGGTATTCACCCTGTGTGATATAACCGTAAGTAGTTAATTCTAATAGGCTATGAGCATCAAAGTGACGTTTGGAAACCCAGGCAATAGTCTGAATGTCACGTAAACCACCACAACCATTTTTAATATCTGGCTCTAGGTTATATCCATCACCTCGGCAGTTTTTATGGCGTCCAAACTGTTCTTCTTTTTTGACTGTAAAAAATTCATCCGATGGCCAAAAGTCATCTTTACTAATCAGCTCTTGTAGTTTTTCAAAAGTGCTTTCATTACCTTTAATCAAGCGAGATTCAATCATGCTGGTGGCAACAGTAATATCCGCTTTACCCTGCTCTAAACAATCCTTTAAGGTGCGAACGCTATTACCCACATCCAGTTTTAGATCCCAGAGTAGGGTGATTAATTGCCCTATTTTTTCTTCTGATTGTTTACTAAAACCATGGTCTGAAAGTATTAACAGGTCGATATCAGATTTGGGGTGTAGTTCACCACGGCCATATCCACCGACAGCTAAAAGACTTAAATCATAGCTTTCATCTAATCCGACTAAGTTCCATAAACGACTTAAAAGTTCATCAACATAACGTGCACGTAAGGACACAATTTTATTAATGTTTTTTTTCGCTTTAAATTGTTCAAGTTGCCAGTCAGAAAATTGTTTTAGATGTTTTTTGATGAAAGGAATAGTGAGATCTTGTTGTTGAATTTGTAGCGGGGAATACTGTTCAAAGTCCATTTAATGCCTCGATTTTATGCCTTAACGTTATGCCTTAACGTAGTGCCTTAACGTAATACCTCAACGTTGTGCCTCAACGAGATGCTTCGATATTAACGGCCCGATATTAGCGCCTTGATAATAGCCAGTACGTTATTGACAACGAGCTGGCTATTTACGTTCATTCTTTAAATGCTACTTACGCTGGGTTAATTATTCGCTCAATGGTTTCTTCTGGACGTAATGTTAAAATTTCAACACCCGTTTCAGTTACCAATAGAGTATGTTCCCATTGTGCCGATAGTTTTTTATCTTTAGTCACAACAGTCCATTCATCTTTTAATACTTTACAATCACGTTTACCGGCATTAAGCATTGGTTCAATGGTAAAACATTGGCCTGCTTTTAAAACTTCGCCTGTGCCTTTTTTACCGTAGTGCAATACTTGTGGTTCTTCATGGAAACCCGCACCGATACCGTGTCCGCAATATTCGCGAACGATTGAGTAGTTGTGGTTTTCAGCATGCTTTTGAATTGCAGCACCGATATCACCTAAACGAGCACCAGGCTTAACCATATTAATCCCAATGTATAAACATTCTTGTGTTACACGAGCTAAACGCTCAGCCAGAATAGATGGTTTTCCGACCATGAACATTTTAGAGGTGTCACCGTGGTAACCATCTTTGATAACGGTGATGTCTATATTTAATACATCGCCGTCTTTCAGTGCTTTATCGTTAGGAATGCCGTGACATACAACATAGTTTAATGACGTACAGATAGACTTAGGAAAACCATGGTAGTTCAACGGAGCTGGAATGCCTCCTTGTTCATTAACGATGAAATCATGGCAAAGCTGATTTAGTTCGTTAGTAGTCACCCCTTTCTTAACATGAGGTTCAATCATGGTTAATACGTCAGCAGCTTGTTGTCCTGCGATGCGCATTTTTTCTATTTCTTGAGCAGTTTTAATGAGTCCAGACATATTATATCTCTATACTTTGAATAAATTGTTATAGGACAACTATAAAGAATTTTAGGCGATGGTGCTAGATAAAATCTATTTCAGAAAGCCTTACAATGGGCAAGGATTTGAATGTCATATAGGGGATTAGAAAATATCTTATTTAGTACGCTATTTATTGAGCTAATTCGGTAACTGTGGTATAAAGCGCACCGAGATTGATAGATTAATTTTTTAATCGCTTTCTCAAATAATCAATATAATCCATTCAAAACATTCAATGTATTGAATAATAAGGATTATTACTTAAATAACACACACGCATCGACACGTCACTCGGGGTGCCTTTTTCTGTATAAGAAATTAATGGTCGAGTGTATGGGATGTGTGGAGGCCTAACCCCCTAAAAGGAAATTCAAATGGCAACAGTATCAATGCGCGATATGCTACAAGCAGGCGTTCACTTCGGTCACCAAACTCGTTACTGGAACCCAAAAATGAAACCATTCATTTTTGGTGCTCGTAATAAAGTTCATATCATCAACCTTGAAAAAACAGTTCCAATGTTTAACCAAGCGCTTAACTTCTTAGAAGCTAAAGCATCTAAAAAAGGTAAAGTCCTTTTCGTTGGTACTAAACGTGCTGCATCAGAAGCGGTTAAAGAAGCAGCTATTGCTTGTGACCAATTCTATGTTGATCACCGTTGGTTAGGTGGTATGTTGACTAACTGGAAAACAGTTCGTCAATCAATCAAACGTTTGAAAGATCTTGAAGTTCAAAGCCAAGACGGTACTTTTGACAAGTTAACTAAGAAAGAAGCGCTTATGCGTACTCGTGAATTAGAGAAGCTTGAAAAAACACTTGGTGGTATCAAAAACATGGGTGGTATCCCAGATGTAATCTTCGTAATCGATGCAGATCACGAGCACATTGCAATTAAAGAAGCGAATAACCTAGGTATTCCAGTTATCGCTGTTGTAGATACTAACTCTTGCCCAGATAACATCGATTACATCGTTCCTGGTAATGATGATGCTATCCGTGCAGTTAAGCTTTACTTAAGTGCAGCTGCTACAGCTGTTAAAGAAGGCCGTACTGCAGAAGTAGTAGTAGCTGAAGGTTTTGTTGAAGAAGAATCAGCTGAGAAATAAGTTCTTCTAATAATAGAAGCTCTTATTAACCAATCATTGGTTGGTTATCAGGGGTCTATATGACCCCTTTTTTATAGAATAAAAATAGGAATTCGAACAATGGCTATTACAGCTCAGCAAGTTAAAGAACTTCGTGACCGCACTGCTGCGGGTATGATGGATTGTAAAAAAGCATTAGTTGAAGCAGATGGCGACATCGAGCTTGCAATTGAAAACATGCGTAAATCAGGTGCAATCAAAGCAGCTAAAAAAGCAGGCCGTATTGCTGCTGAAGGCGCTATCTTTGCAAAAACTAACGGTACTACTGCACTAATCATTGAAGTTAACTGTGAAACAGACTTCGTTGCAATGGATAAAAGCTTCTTAGCATTTGCTGAAAAAGTAGCTGATATCGCGCTTGCAAATAAAGTAGACAGCGTTGAAGCATTAAACTCACTAGCATATGACGATTCTACAGTTGAAGAAGCACGTGAATTGTTAGTTGCTAAAATCGGCGAAAACATCTCTGTACGTCGTTTACAAATCGTTGAAGGTGAAAACCTTGGCGCTTACGTACACAGCCGTAAAATCGGTGTTATCTCTGTGCTAACAGGCGGCGATGCTGACCTAGCTAAAGATATCGCGATGCACGTTGCTGCAGCCGCTCCTCAGTTTGTTAAACCTGAAGATGTACCTGCTGACGTTGTTGCTAAAGAGAAAGAAATCCAGTTACAAATTGCTATCGAAAGCGGTAAACCTGCTGAAATCGCAGAAAAAATGGTTTCTGGTCGTATGGCTAAATTTACTGGTGAAGTAAGCTTAACTGGTCAAGCATTCATTAAAGATCCATCAATGAGTGTTGCTAAACTTCTTAAAGGTGCAAGTGCAGACGTTGTCTCTTTTGTTCGTTTAGAAGTTGGTGAAGGTATTGAGAAAAAAGTAGAAGATTTCGCTGCTGAAGTTGCTGCAACTATGGCTGCTTCTAAGTAATTTACTTTAAAAACAATAGGTAATGTTTTTTAGCATTGTTCCGTTGTAAAAAAGAACCGCGGCATGCCTGCGGTTCTTTTATATTCAGAAGAAAGTGAATATAGCTGCTTAATAAACCAATTTGAGACCTATTTTTTAAAATATCTTGCATGATTTTTTAAAAAATCGGTATTATTTCAACTTAAGGAATGAAATTATGAGCACTAACCCTAAATCAGCATATCGTCGTATTTTATTAAAACTGAGCGGTGAAGCCCTCGTTGGTGAAGAAGGGTTTGGTATTGATCCTAAAGTATTGGATCGTATGGCCTTAGAGATTAAATCTTTGATTGAATCTGGTGTACAAGTTGGTTTAGTGATCGGTGGTGGTAATATTTTCCGTGGTGCGGGCCTTGCTCAAGCTGGAATGAATCGTGTAGTAGGCGATCACATGGGAATGTTAGCGACTGTGATGAATGGATTAGCAATGCGTGATGCATTACACCGTTCACACGTTAATTCTCGTTTAATGTCTGCTATTCCTCTAAATGGTGTTTGTGACGATTATAACTGGGCCGAAGCAATTAAATATTTAAAATTAGGCACTGTGGTTATTTTTGCTGCGGGTACAGGTAATCCTTTCTTTACTACCGATTCTGCTGCTTGTTTACGTGGTATCGAAATTGAAGCGGATGCAGTACTTAAAGGTACTAAAGTTGATGGTGTTTACGATGCAGACCCAGTAAAAAATCCAGATGCGAAATTATACAGCGTATTAGATTACCAAACGGTACTAGAGAAAGAGCTACAAGTAATGGATTTAGCTGCATTTACCTTAGCACGTGACCATAGCCTGCCAATTCGTGTGTTCAACATGAATAAACCCGGTGCATTAAGTCGTGTTGTTTTAGGTGGTGATGAAGGTACAACTATCACCCACGCACAGGAAAATATTTAATTATTTATTTATCGATTACAACGCTAAATAAAGTTGTAGTCGTTAAAAGCAGTGACTATTTGTAATATATGACGATTAAAATATCGTGGTTATTATTAAAGCAATATTGGTTAAAAAGCGTGCCAGTTAAAAATAGTTGCCAATTTAGATAACAAAATTTGATAATGAACTAATAAGTTAGGAACTAAATATGATTAACGAAATCAAAGATGATGCTCAAACTCGAATGAATAAAAGCATCGAATCATTTAAAAGCCAATTAGCTAAAGTACGCACAGGTCGTGCACACCCTAGTTTACTTGATGGCATCATGGTGCCTTATTACGGTTCTAACACACCGTTACGCCAAGTGGGTAATGTATCAACTGAAGATTCACGTACATTAACAGTGACAGTATTTGATGCGACTTTAATTGCAGCAGTAGAAAAAGCAATTATGGGATCTAACTTAGGTTTAAACCCTATGTCTGCTGGTACTGTTATTCGCATTCCTTTACCGCCATTAACAGAAGAGCGTCGTAAAGACTTAATTAAAGTGGTCCGTGGTGAAGCTGAAAATACACGTGTTGCTATTCGTAATATTCGCCGTGATGCTAATGGTGACTTTAAAGATCTAGAAAAAGAAAAAGAAATCAGCGAAGATCAACAACGTCAAGGTGAAGAGTTAGTACAAAAAGTAACTAATGAAAGCATCAAAAAAGTGGATGAAGTATTAGCGGTTAAAGAAGCTGAATTGTTAGAAGTATAAAACTAACTAGTGTTCAAAAATGCACCCTCTAGTGACTAGTCGGTGCATTTAATTGTTAATAAAGGATTATTGTGAGATCAGAAACACTTAAAAGTAATTTCCCTAGACATGTTGCCATCATAATGGATGGAAATGGCCGTTGGTCAGAACAAAAAGGAAAACACCGAGTTTTTGGTCATAAACACGGCGTAAAAGCGCTACGTAAAAGTATTGCTTTTGCCGCTGAAAAAAATATTGAAGCATTAACCATTTTTGCTTTTAGTAGTGAGAATTGGAAACGTCCTGAACAGGAAGTCAATATGCTGATGGAGCTGTTTTTTACTGTGCTTGGTAGTGAAGTAAAAAAACTCCATAAAAATAATATTAAGTTAACTATTGTTGGTGATATCTCTGGTTTTAGTGATCGCCTGCAAAAAAAAGTACATGCAGCACAGTTATTAACTGCAAATAATACCGGTTTAGCATTAAATGTAGCTGCTAACTACGGCGGCCGTTGGGATATTGTTAATGCAACCCAAAAAATAGCGCAACAAGTAAAAGAAGGTGCTCTAGAAGTTGAGAGTATCGACGAACAATTATTATCTAGCACACTGTCTTTAGGTGAATTACCTGATGTTGATTTGATGATTCGAACGGGAGGAGATTACAGAATTAGTAATTTCTTACTGTGGCAACTTGCTTATGCGGAGTTATATTTTACCGATATATTATGGCCTGATTTTGATGCCAAAGCCTTTCAATTAGCTCTAGATGTGTTCTCAGGTAAAGAGCGACGTTTTGGACAAACCAGTGCACAAGTAAATAACTAATTTTTACCCAACAGATATAACGGGATTTCTCTGTGAAGCAACGAATTATTACCGCGCTTATATTAGCGCCACTAGCCATTGCGGCTATTTTCTTTTTACCTCTTCAATTTTTTATGCTGTTTGCTGCCGGTATCTTTTTACTCGCTAGTAAAGAGTGGGCCGGTTTTGTTAGTAAAGAACCTTCTTCAGCTACCCTTTATATCTTTGGTTTGATACTCGGTATTACGCTGATGTTGATGCCTATTGGCTTGATCTGGGGACCTGAACTACCTCATCATTATATAATTACTGGATTAACTGTGGCTGCGGCTTGGTGGTGTGTTGCCTTAGTGATGGTTGTGCGTTATCCGACTTCAGCAACACTTTGGCGAAACAGTAAACTCCTAAAAAGCATTTTTGGGTTACTTACTTTAATTCCTTTTTTCTGGGGATTAGTAGTATTACGTTCAGTGAATATGCATCACGACTTCTATTTTGGTGCGGAATTATTGATGTTTGTATTTTTATTGGTGTGGGCTGCTGATTCTGGTGCTTATTTTGCGGGAAGACAATTTGGTAAACATAAGTTAGCACCTAATGTAAGTCCGGGTAAAACCATTGAAGGATTATTAGGTGGCTTAGTGAGTGCCGTTATCGTTGCTTATTTTGCGAGTCATTACTTTGCTATTCCGGCTGAAAAATTAGGATTGTTTTTTGCGGCTTCAGTGATCACTACTTTAGTCTCTGCATTAGGTGATTTAACCGAAAGTATTTTTAAACGAGAAGCTGGTTTAAAAGACAGTAGTAATTTATTACCTGGACATGGTGGCATTTTAGATCGCATAGATAGCTTGACCGCTGCTGTTCCGGTGTTTGCTCTTATTTATATTTATTGGCTTGTTTAATGATGACCAACAATACAACCAACAATAACGCACTAAAGCAATCAGTGGCTAAAAACTTAGCCGTATTAGGTGCAACGGGATCAATTGGTGATAGTACTCTGAGTGTCTGTCGTCATAATCCTGAGCTGTATAATGTGCAGTTTTTGTATGCGGCAAGCAATATTGAAAAAATGCTCGCTCTTTGTATCGAGTTCAAACCTGCCTATGTTGCGTTATCAAATCCGCAAGCGGCATCACAACTGAAAGTCTCATTGCAAGAAAACAAACTCAACTGTCATGTGTTACCTGAGTCTGAAGTGCTGGCATTATTAGGCAGTGCTGAGATTGATTCTGTGATGGCTGCAATTGTAGGTTCAGCGGGTTTAAAAACAACGCTGGCAGCTGTACATGCAGGGAAAGAGGTTTTCTTAGCAAATAAAGAATCTTTAGTCATGTCCGGTGCATTATTTATTGATGCGGTTAAAAAGTCGGGTGCAACACTGTGGCCCGTTGATAGCGAACATAACGCTATATTTCAATCTATGTCGCCGAACTTACAACAAACCATTGGCCACTGTGATTTAACTGCTGAGGGTGTTTCTAAGATTTTATTAACTGGCTCTGGTGGACCTTTTTTAACTAAGCCGTTGCACGAGTTTTCAAGTATTACCCCTGATGTGGCGATTAAGCATCCTAATTGGAGCATGGGCCCTAAAATTTCTATCGATTCTGCAACCATGATGAATAAAGGCCTTGAGTACATTGAAGCAAGGTGGTTATTCAATACCAATAAAGATCAGTTACAGGTTATTATTCACCCCCAATCAGTGATCCATTCTATGGTTCAATACCAAGATGGTAGTGTCATTTCACAAATGGGTAACCCAGATATGCGCATACCTATTGCACATGTTATGGGTGGTAAAAAACGCATTAAAAGTGGGGCTGCAGAGTTTGATTTTTTTAACACGGCAAACTTTACCTTCGCTGAACCTGATTATGACCGTTACCCTTGTTTGAAATTAGCGATACAGGCTTGTTATGAAGGGCAGCATGCGACCACATCACTGAATGCGGCTAATGAAGTAGCAGTGCAAGCCTTTTTAGAACAACGTATTAAGTTCACGGATATTCCACGTATTGTGGATAGTATTTTAAATACATTAGAACATCAAAAAGTCTCGTCCATTGAGCAGTTATTAGAAATTGATAAGCAGGCTAGAGCCGATGCGATAAAATTGATTAATCGAGGTGGAGTTTGTTAGATTTTATATGGAATACAGCGGCATTTATTATTGCGTTAAGTATTCTAGTTGCCATTCATGAGTATGGCCATTTTTGGGTTGCTCGTCGCTGTAAAGTAAAGGTACATCGTTTCTCCATTGGTTTTGGTAAAGTCCTTTTTAAAAAATTGGATAAGCATGGTACTGAGTTTGTGATTGCAGCTATTCCATTAGGCGGTTATGTGAAAATGCTTGATGGGCGGGTTGAAGAAGTGCCTGAAGCATTGTCTGAATTCTCTTTTGATAAAAAGTCAGTATGGCAACGCATTGCCATTGTTGCAGCAGGGCCTATTGCCAATTTCCTATTGGCTATTATTGCTTTCTTTTTAATGTACATGATTGGTGTAGGAAGTGCTAAACCCGTTGTTAATGGTGTACTTGAAAATTCACCAGTTAGTGTGATCACAACTCAATCCCCTTTTCAAGTGAGTGCGGTTAATGGCCGAACGGTTAATGATTGGGAAGCGCTCAACCTTGCTTTAGTTGCACAGATTGGAAAACCTAGTGTTGAGCTCAGCGTAACGCCTGTTAATTTGTTTGACTTGAGTTCAAACTCTCAATCAACACTGAGCGAGAATAGGGAACCAAGTCAAACTTATACAGTCTCATTAGCTAACTGGAAATTTGACCCTAAAAAAGAGTCGATTATTAGTAGTTTAGGGCTTATTCCTTACTCTCCCAAAGTACATTTAAGTGCCGCCAGTATCGCTGAAAATGGTGCCGCACAACGAAGTGGGTTAGAAATTAATGACAAATTAATCGCCATTAATGGGATCCAGTTAGACGATTGGCAACAATTTGTTAAGTTGATTCAAGAAAATGCAAATCAACCATTACGACTAGTGATTGAAAGAGGGGCGATAAAACACACGCTAACACTTGTCCCCGACGCTCGTGAAAGTGCTGATGGTACTTTACAAGGTTATATAGGTGTTGCTCCAAAGGTTGACCCTTACCCTGAACAGCTTAGAGTAAGCTTAAAATATGGACCGATTGACTCTTTCTTAAAAGGAGTTGATAAAACTTGGCAGCTCAGTGAGTTAACTTTTTCGACATTAATTAAATTAGTGACCGGTGATTTATCGGTGAAAAACCTTAGTGGGCCTGTTGGAATTGCAAAAGGTGCCGGAATGAGTGCGGACTATGGATTTGCATACTTCTTAGGGTTTATTGCTTTAATTAGCGTTAATTTAGGTATTATGAATTTAATACCTTTACCTGTTTTAGACGGTGGTCATTTGATGTATTACTTTGTTGAAGCGATTACGGGTAAACCAGTTCCTGAAAGGATCCAAGAGTTTGGTTTTAAAATTGGTGCTGCGGTTTTATTCACATTTATGTCAATTGCTGTGCTGAACGACTTTAATTTATTGTAAAAGAAACAATAAAATTTATTATAGAATATAAACAATGAGGTAGTGCTACTTTCTAACACGATTTGAAAGTAATATTCACTCCCCATTGACCTGGATATTTAAATTGTTTTGCACTGATGTGCAGTAAAGGATTTTGTAGATAATGTTTAAGAAATATTTGTTAGCATTGACATTTACTGTCACCAGCTGTTTTTCTAACCTTGCTTTAGCTGAAAAATTTACCGTCTCTGACCTACAGTTCGAAGGGCTTCAACGAGTAACACTGGGCGCAGCATTATTGAGTCTACCAATCCGTGAAGGCGATGTGGTCGATGAATATGATCTATCGCAGGCTATTAAAAAAATGTATAGCAGTAGCTACTTCGAATCGATTCAGCTATTCAAAAATGAGTCTGTACTTATTTTTAAAGTGAAAGAACGCCCAACGATCAGTGCCATTGAATTAACAGGTAATGACAAACTTACTGAAGAGCAAATATTTGATTCTTTAAAATCTTCTTCTATCCAAGTTGGTGATGCGTTAGATAGAACCGTTCTGACCAGTATTGAAAAGAGCTTAGAAGATTTCTATCACAGTGTGGGTAAGTACAGCGCACAAGTAGAAACAATTGTGACACCTTTACCTAGGAACCGTGTTTCTATTCAATTTGTATTTCGTGAAGGGTTGACGGCAAAAATCGAACAAATCAATATTGTTGGTAATAATGTTTATTCCGATGAAGACCTGTTAAAGCGATTAACATTAAGTGATTCTGCTGGTTGGTGGGATCTTTTTGCCGACGATAACTACCAAAAACAAAAGTTAGCCGGTGATTTGGAAGTTATTAAAAGTTATTACTTAGACCGTGGTTACATTCGTTTTAAAATTGATGAGACGCAAGTAGCACTTAGACCTAATAAAAAAGGGGTTTATGTTACGGTCAATGTTAACGAAGGTAATATTTACAAAGTGTCAGATGTAACTTTTATTGGTGATCTATTAGGGCACGATGCAGAAGTAAAAAGCCTTGTTGCATTTGCTAATGGAGATACTTATGCCGCATCTGACGTGGCTGCTTCGGAACAAAGTATTCGTAAGTACTTTGGCCGTTTAGGTTACGCATTCCCTGAAATCAATACTTACCCTGAAATCGATGATGCAACTAATACCGTTGTGGTTAATTTCTCCGTAGCTCCAGGGCAGCGTGGTTATGTTAGACATATTAATATTTCAGGGAATACCACCACCAAAGATGTTGTGTTACGTCGTGAAATGCGCCAGATGGAAGGCGGATGGTTATCCAGTGAAGCAATTGAAACATCGCGCGCACGTTTAAACCGTCTAGGCTTTTTCTCAACCGTTGATATTAATACTGAACGTGTTAGTGATGATTTAGTTGATGTGAGTGTTAACGTGGCGGAACAAGCGTCTGGTAGTTTTAATGCCGGCATCGGTTTTGGTACGGAATCTGGGATCAGCCTAAGTGGTGGTATTCAGCAGAATAACTTCCTAGGCAGTGGTGATAAGATTGGCTTCCAAACTAAGTTTAACGACTATAGTGTTAGTGCTGATATTAGCTACGATACCCCTTACTTAACCAAAGATGGTGTGAGTGGTGGAGCTCGAATTTATTACGATAAATTTGAAGCGGGCGATGCGAATATTGTCGATTACACCAATACGACTTATGGTTTACGTTTCAGTACTGGTTTTCCTGTTAATGAAATAAACCGTTTAGGGTTCAGTGTTGGCTGGGAAAATAACGGTATTTCTCAGCTCAAGAGTTACGAGCAATTAAGTACGTTTTGGGATATCTATGGTTCAATGCAAGATGATGATGGTGGAGCTGACTTTAGAAACTTTGACCTTACCACTACCTGGTCGCGCAATAACTTAGACCGTGGTCAACTAGCTACGCAAGGTATGTCACATACTCTACGTGCTAAAATAACGATTCCAGGTTCAGACCTACAATACTTTAAACTTAACTTTGATATTCGTAATTACCAACGTATTACTGAAGACGGTGATTGGACTACCCTTTTACGCGGTAGTTTAGGTTACGGTAATGGTTACGGTAAATTTGAAGGTAATGATCAAATATTGCCGTTCTTTGAAAACTATTACGTGGGTGGTTACCGAACTCTTCGTGGATTTTCTAGCAATACGGTAGGGCCTCGTGCATTGTATACTGGCGAGCAGAATGGTAATGGTAATGCTACTTATACCAACAGTGCTGTGGGCGGTAATGCAAAATATACATTAAGTGCGGAACTTATTTTCCCTGTACCGTTCTTAGATGAAGCCTATGCACGCCAAGTGCGTAGTAGTTTGTTTGTTGATGCCGGTGAAGCGTGGGATACCGAGTTCGATTATGATGCGTATAAGGATATGTGTGCGTTCAATTGTGATTACGCTGGTGACTACTCTAAACCTGGACGTATACGTGCATCCTTCGGTACTCAGTTGACTTGGGTTTCTCCAATGGGACCGTTAGTATTTACATTTGCCGTTCCAATAAAAGATTATGCGGGCGATAAAACCGAAGTGTTCTCATTTAACATCGGTGATGTTTTCTAAGTATATTTAATGGATGTTCGAACAATGCCATTGTATCGACATTAAAATGTGTACTCAGTGCACGATTTCTTTTTTATTTTATTACAGATTTATTAATACGGAGTTATAGCATGAAAACCATGAAGACCTTTTTTAAAGTAATTACCTTAGCCGCTGCAATGGTATCTGTGTCAGCAGTTCAAGCCGCAGAAACATCAAAAATTGGTGTTGTATTCCCATCAAAAGTGATGAAAGAGTCTCCGCAACGTGCACGTATTATTAAACAGTTAGAAGGTGAGTTTAAAGGCCGTTACGAAGAGTTACAGAGCTTAGAAAAAAGTATTAAAAGTATAGAAACTAAAATTAAGAAAGATGGCGAGCTATTAAATAAAAGTGAAGTCACTGCCTTACAACGTGACATCGAAGGTAAAATTTCTGAGTACAAATTAAAACGTAAAGCTTTTGAAGAAGATAACCGTCGTCGCCAAGGTGAAGAGAATCAAAAAGTCCTAGCAGTAGTTAGCAAAGTGATTAATGAAGTTGCTAAAGAAGGCGGATACGATTTGATTTTAAACGGCGAACAAATTGTTTTCTCAAAACCTGCTTTAGATATTTCAGATAAAGTTATTCAAAAAATTAGCACTAAGTAGGTTTAGATTATTATGGCTTATTCATTAGCAGATTTGGCACTTCAACTTTCAGCGCAATTAAGTGGTGAAGAAGATCTACAAATATTACGTTTAGCGACCTTTGAGTCCGCTACACAAGGTGATATTACTTTTGTATCTGACATTAAGTTATTGGCTCGCTTAGATGAGTGTGAGGCGAGCGCAATTGTATTGCCTTCATCAATGCAAGACAGCTATAAAGGCAATGCGTTATTTATGGATAACCCTTACGTTGGCTATGCATTGTTAGCGCGTTTGTTTGATACCACACCCAATTTAGCAGTGCTTATCGCTGAGTCAGCTCAAATTCATGATACAGCGGTGATCGGCAATAATGTGGCTATTGCAGATAATGTGGTGATTGGAGCAGGTGTTACGATTGGAGATAATACGCAGTTATTTGCGAATTCTGTGATTGGAGAAGGCTGTCAATTAGGTGCGGGCTGTAAAGTTTACCCGAATGTGTCTATTTACCATGCTTGTGAAATTGGCAAAAATGTCATTATTCATGCGAATGCTGTTATAGGATCCGATGGGTTTGGTAATGCCCCTTACCAAGGGACTTGGGTGAAGATCCCACAAATTGGTAAAGTAATTATTGGTGATAATGTTGAAATTGGATCGAATACGTCAATTGATAGAGGTGCGTTATCAGATACTATTATTGGTGACGGCGTTAAGATTGATAACCAGTGTCAAATTGCCCACAACGTGCAAATTGGTGACCATTCTGCTGTGGCTGGCGGTACCAGTATCGCTGGCAGTACTAAAATAGGAAAGAACTGTATTGTAGGTGGTAGTGTTGCGATGAATGGCCATATTACCGTTGCTGATAATGTTATTATCACCGGTGACAGTATGGTTATGCGTAGTATTAAAAAAGCAGGTGTTTATTCATCTGGTGTACCTGCTCAAGAAAATAAAGCATGGCGTAAAACAACGGCTTATACATTAAAAATTGAAGAATTATTCAAGCGCGTTAAGCAACTTGAAAAACAAATTGAAGATAAAAACTAAGGAAAATCATCGTGTCTAACGAATTAAACAGTCTTGATATTAAGGAGATCATGGATCTTCTACCGCATCGTTACCCATTTTTATTAATCGATCGTGTAGTTGATTATGTACCTGGTAAAACACTAACAGGTTACAAAAATGTCTCTTTTAATGAACCACAGTTCACAGGACATTTTCCAGGCACACCTGTTTTCCCTGGAGTGATGATTTTAGAAGCATTAGCGCAAGCAACGGGTGTATTAGCGTTTGCCACTTACGGCAAACCTGCAGAAAATGAGCTATATTTTTTAGCGTCTATTGACCAAGTACGTTTTCGTAAACCGGTTGTGCCTGGTGATAAATTAGACTTAGAAGTTATTTATCTTAAAGAACGTCGCGGTATGGGCAAATTTGAATGTATCGCTAAAGTTGACGGCGAAGTCGCTTGTCAAGCAATGATCATGTGTGCAAGAAGAGAAATTTAATGATTGATTCTACAGCAAAAATTCATCCAACAGCGATAGTTCATGAAAATGCAATTATTGGTAAAAACGTAGAGGTCGGTCCCTATAGCATCATCGGCGACAATGTTGAAATTGGTGATGATTGCTGGGTCGGTCCGCATGTTGTGGTTAAAGGCCACACTAAAATGGGTAAAAATAATAAAATTTACCAATTTGCTTCGGTCGGCGAAGATTGCCAAGATTTAAAATATAATGGCGAAGTTACCTATCTTGAAATCGGTGATAATAATGTTTTCCGAGAAAGCTGTACTATTCATCGTGGCACAGCGCAAGATGAAAGCTTAACTAAGATTGGTAATAATTGTTTATTAATGGCGTATGTACATGTCGCACATGACTGTATACTGGGCAACAATATTATCCTGTCAAATAACGCAACTTTAGCTGGGCACAGTAAACTGTCTAATAATGTGATTATCGGCGGTTTAACGGCCTTGCATCAATTCACTCGAGTGGGTGAGTATGCAATGATTGGTGGTTGTTCTGCAGTTAATAAAGATATTCCGCCTTACTTTATGGCATCGGGTAATTACGTTCAAGCTCAAGGAATTAATTCCGTTGGCTTAAAGCGTCATGGTTTTAGTAGTGCGACAATTATGCAAATTAAACGCGCTTATAAATCAATATGCCGTAACGGTAATACGTTAGCACAAGCCAAAGCTGAAATAGCAGAAAATGCTGCAGATTGCCCAGAATTAAAAACGCTTTTAGATTTCATTTCAGATGAAAATCGCGGTATTGTTAGATAAGCCACTTTCTTAAAATATCGTAAAAAAAGGCTCTTTTGGAGCCTTTTTTTTTAACTTCATTATATAAGAGTAGATCATGACTAAACCATTGCGTATTGGATTGATAGCCGGTGAAACATCTGGAGATATCTTAGGTGAAGGGTTAATTAAAGCCCTAAAAAAACAATATCCTAATGCTATTTTTGAAGGTATTGCCGGCCCTCGAATGATGGCGCAAGGGTGTACTGCTTTGCATCCTTTAGAAGCTTTATCAGTAATGGGATTTGTTGAGGTATTAGGTAAATTACGCAGTATTTTACGTATTCGAAAATCAATTATTGAACATTTTATCAATAATCCCCCTGATATATTTATAGGCATTGATGCACCTGACTTTAATTTGACGGTAGAATTAAAACTTAAACAGCAGGGCATTAAAACCATTCATTATGTGAGCCCTTCGGTGTGGGCTTGGAAGCAATGGCGTATCCATAAAATTGCCAAAGCAACGGATCTTGTTTTGGCTTTTCTACCTTTTGAGAAAGCCTTTTACGATAAGTTTAATGTACCATGCCAATTTGTGGGGCATACTTTAGCGGATAAACTGCCGTTACAGCGCGATAAATCAAGCGCACGTGCGCAATTAAATATTCATCCTGATGAAAAAATATTAGCCTTATTACCTGGCAGTCGTAAGGCTGAAGTAGAGATGCTTGGCCCTATATTTTTGCAAGTGGCACAAGTTATCCATCAAAAATACCCCGACTATCGATTTATTGTGCCGGTGGTCAATGATCGTCGCAAACAGCAATTCCAACTGCAAATAGAGGCGTTGTCAGAAACACTCCCTATTACTCTGATTGATGGTCAATCCAGTACTGTTTTACAGTCTGCGGATACTGTGTTGTTAGCATCTGGTACTGCCGCATTAGAAGCTATGTTAGCTAAAGCTCCGATGGTGGTTGCCTATAAAGTCTCACCAATCACTTATCTGATCGCTAAAGCATTAATAAAAGTTAAATATACTTCACTACCCAATTTAATTGCCGATAGAGAAGTGGTTAAAGAACTGAGTCAAGATGATTGTACCGTAGAGAACATAGTGGCTGAATTAGAGCGTTTAATTGCACATGACGGACAAGCAATGGTTGAAACCTTTACCGAGTTACATAAACTTATTCGATGTGATGCGGACACTCAGGCTGCCAATGCAGTGGTTGATTTATTAAATAGAGATAATAAATAATGGTTGTTAAAAAGATACAATACCCAGACGTTATTTATCCAGATGTTGCTTTTATTGCAGGGGTAGATGAAGTTGGCCGTGGGCCTTTAGTAGGGGATGTTGTCACTGCTGCTGTAATTTTAGACCCTAACAAACCAATCGCAGGGTTAGCTGATTCTAAGAAATTAAGCGAAAAAAAATTAGCTTCATTATTTGAACAGATAAATGACAATGCGTTAGCAGTGAGTATTGGCAGAGCATCACCGGCTGAAATCGATGAGCTAAATATATTGCATGCGACTATGTTAGCCATGCAACGAGCAGTGCAAGGTTTAACAATAACACCTGAATTTGTTTTTATTGATGGTAACCGTTGTCCTTCATTAGCAATGCCTAGTGAAGCGATTGTGAAAGGCGATTCACGTGTTGCTGAAATCAGTGCTGCATCGATCATTGCTAAAGTTACCCGTGATAGAGAGATGGTCGAGTTAGATAAACGCTACCCAAATTATGGTTTTGCTCAGCATAAAGGTTATCCTACTAAAGCGCACTTTGCCGCCTTAGAAGCGCACGGTGTGATTGCTGAATATCGACAAAGTTTTAAACCTGTTAAAGCTATTTTAGCTTTAACTTCAAAATAGGTTCTTGAAAGTATAATGTTATGTCTGAAATGAGTACCGAAACATCTGAGTTATTACCTGTAGAAGCTCCTTTAACAGCGCCTAAGTTTGTACATTTACGTGTGCACAGTGATTTTTCAATGGTTGATGGTTTAACTAAAATAAAACCATTAATTGCTAAGACTGCTGCATTAAAAATGCCGGCCATAGCGATCACTGATCAAACTAACTTTTGTGGCTTAGTTAAATTTTATACCGCGGCACATGGTGCAGGTATTAAGCCTATTGTGGGTGCTGATTTTTGGGTTAAAAGTGAGTTATTAGGTGATCAACAGTTTCGTTTAACGGCATTAGCCATGGATGCGGTTGGTTACAAAAATATTACTGAACTTATTTCAAAAGCATATTTACGAGGTCATGTTAAAGGTCGTGCGGTATTAGAACAATCTTGGTTAGTAGAACATCAACAGGGTGTTATTTTATTATCGGGAGCCAAAGACGGTGACCTAGGTAAAATGCTCTTAAAGGGCAATACTGCGGCGACTGTTGAGATCACTGAATTCTATAAAACGTATTTTCCAAACAGATATTATATCGAGCTAATTCGTACTAATCGCGTTGCTGAAGAAGATTATTTACATCTCGCCATTGATTGGGCTGCTCAATACCAGCTCCCGGTTGTTGCAACTAATGAAGTAGTGTTTGCAGACCGTTCATTATTTGATGCCCATGACATTCGTGTCTGTATTAACCAAGGGTATGCACTCGGTGATGAAAAACGTCCCAAAGATTATAGTCCTGAACAGTACTTACGAAGTGAAGAGGAGATGTGTGAACTCTTTTCTGATATTCCCGAAGCTTTGCAGAACAGTGTTGAAATAGCAAAACGATGCAATGTGACGCTGCGTTTAGGTGAATATTTCCTGCCCGACTTTCCAACGGGTGATTTAGAGATCGATGAGTTCTTTTGTAAAGTTTCTCGTGAAGGATTAGAAGCTCGCTTAGAATTTTTGTTTGATAAAAATAGTAAAGATTTTGCAGAAATAAGAAAACCCTATGATGAACGCTTAGAAATAGAGCTGTCGGTTATTAACAAAATGGGCTTTCCGGGTTACTTCTTGATCGTAATGGAGTTTATTCAATGGAGTAAAGATAATAATATTCCAGTTGGACCTGGCCGTGGATCAGGTGCTGGATCGTTAGTGGCTTATGCATTAAAAATCACTGATCTTGACCCATTAGAATTAGAGTTACTGTTTGAACGATTTTTGAATCCCGAACGTGTTTCTATGCCCGATTTTGATATCGACTTTTGTATGGATAGACGTGATGAGGTGATCGACCACGTTGCACAGTTATATGGGCGTGATGCGGTATCACAGATTATTACCTTTGGAACCATGGCGGCAAAAGCGGTTATTCGCGATGTGGGGCGTGTATTAGGTCACGCCTATGGTTTTGTTGATGGCATTTCAAAGTTAGTGCCACCAACACCGGGTATGACGCTAAGTAAAGCCTTTGAAGAAGAGCCCCGTTTACAAGAACGTTATAATGCGAGTGAAGACGTACGCGCATTAATTGACATGTGTCGTACCTTGGAAGGTACCATTCGTAATGCAGGTAAACATGCCGGTGGTGTTGTTATATCACCGACCACTATTACTGATTTCGCGCCCCTGTACTGTGATGATGAAGGCCATAACCCCGTCACACAATTCGATAAGAATGATGTAGAAACCGCTGGTTTAGTTAAATTCGACTTTTTAGGATTACGTACTTTAACGATTGTGCAATGGGCTTTGGATATGGCCAATGCACATAAACATGAGCGTGATGAAGAACCTATTTTTATTGAAAAAATAGATTTAACTGAACCAGCTTGTTTCGAGCTGTTAAAACGTTATGAAACTACCGCGGTATTCCAATTAGAGTCGCGCGGAATGAAAGACTTGATCCGTAGATTACAGCCTGACTGCTTTGAAGATATGATCGCCTTGGTGGCATTATTCCGTCCGGGTCCACTTCAATCGGGCATGGTAGATAACTTTATCGAACGTAAGCATGGCAGAGAGGTGGTGTCCTATCCTGATGAAAAGTGGCAGCATGAATCCTTAAAAGAGATCCTTGCACCTACCTACGGTATTATTTTATACCAAGAACAGGTAATGCAGATTGCGCAGGTATTATCGGGTTATACGCTTGGTGGTGCCGACATGTTACGTCGTGCAATGGGTAAGAAAAAACCAGAAGAAATGGCCAAACAACGTGCGACTTTTGAATCGGGTGCGATTGAAAATGGTATTGATGGCGAGCTAGCCATGAAGATATTTGACTTAGTAGAAAAATTTGCCGGTTACGGGTTTAATAAATCCCATTCCGCTGCTTATGCATTGGTGTCTTATCAAACCTTATGGATGAAAACATTTTATCCATCCTATTTCATGGCGGCGGTAATGTCTGCGGATATGGATAACACTGATAAAGTCGTTATCTTAGTGGATGAATGTCAAAACATGGGGTTAACTCTGTGCCCGCCGGATGTTAATGAAGGTTTATTTAAATTTAACGTCGACAAAGACCTGCGTATTATTTATGGAATAGGGGCGATCAAAGGCGTTGGCGAAGGGCCCATTGATGCCATTATTGAAGCTAGAACTGAAGGCGGAAAATTCAAAGATTTATTTGATTTTTGTACACGGGTTGATTTAAAGCGTTGTGGTAAACGTATTATTGAAAAGCTAATTTTAGCCGGTGCATTGGATAACTTAGGGCCACATCGTGCGGCGTTAATGAGTAACTTGAGTGATGCACTGACTGCTGCATCACAATACAAAAAAGCAGAGTCATCGGGACAATCAGATTTATTTGGCGTATTAACTACTGACCACGATGAAATCGAACATAAATTTTCTGCAGTTGAAAAATGGCCTGAAAAACAATGGCTGAAAGGTGAAAAAGACACCCTAGGATTGTATTTGACTGGACATCCAATCAATCAATATGAACCACATCTGCGTGCGATTAACTGTCTCAAACTAGGTGCGTTAACGGTTAATGGACGAGGTCAAAATAGCCGAGTCTGTGGCTTAGTGTTGGCAATGCGAGTGATGGTTACCAAAGCGGGTAAGCGCATGGGAATTTTGACCTTGGATGATAAAAGTGCGCGTATGGATGTGACGGTTTTTGCTGACTTACTGGACCAGCATGAAGCTTTATTGTTCACTGACAATATTGTGGTTTTACAAGGTCAGGTAAGTGAAGATTATTTCAATGGCGGCTTGAAAATGAATGCCCGTGAAATAATGAGTATTGACCATGCTCGTGAACGTTTTGCGAGTAAATTACGTTTAACAATTACTTCTAATGTTCTGCAACAGCAATCATTGCCACAATTTCAATCTCGTTTAAATGAAATATTAGCGCCCGCTTCAGGTGGTTTATGTCCGGTTTTTATTAACTATCAAAATCATCAAGCACAAGTTGAAATTGAACTCGGAATTGAGTGGTCTATTACCCCAAGTGACGATCTGTTATTTGAATTAGGGCGATGGTTAGGCGAAGACAATGTGACTTTGCATTTTGACCAAGGTTGATGTTAGCAATGCAGGCAGATATATTTAAAAGCTTTGATAAACACTTTACTGAGTTACTGGCTATGCTAACCGTTAGTTCAGCAAAAAGTATTAACAACAGTGATGATAACGTTATCTTAGGGTCCCTTAAGCCGCGTATTGTAGTGGCGTTAAGTGGCGGTGTTGACTCCGTTGTGTTGTTACATTTATTGTCTCGTTATCAGCTTGAGCATAAAAACATTACTGTGTTAGCACACAATGTTAATCATGGCTTGAGTGACAATGCTGAAAATTGGGCTGCTTTTTGTACTGCCTATTGCCAACAGCTGGATGTTAAATTAATTTGCTCTCATGTCCATATCCAGAAAAAAAATAGAACTAGCTTAGAAGCGCTGGCTAGAGATGCGCGTTATCAATGTTTTCAAGAAAAAATGCAACCTCATGATGTGATTGTTACTGGTCATCATCAAGACGATCAACTTGAAACATTGTTATTAGCTTTAAAAAGAGGATCTGGTAGTACAGGTTTGCAAGGGATCCGTCTTTTTCAGACTTTTTTTAACGGTTATTTATTACGGCCTTTATTAAACTTTTCTCGACAGCAATTAATGGATTATGCTCAGCATCACCACCTGCAATGGGTTGAGGATGAAAGTAACCTAAATATCGATTTTGATCGTAATTTTATACGCCAACAAATCTCACCCTTACTAAGCGCTCGTTGGCCTGCTATTGCACAGTCAGCATCGCGAACTGCTCAGTTATGTCAAGAACAGCAAAGTTTATTAGATGAAGTGGCGAAGCAGGACCTAAATCTTTGTATAGAAGAACGCTTTACACAGCAAACTTTAACTATTGCGACTCTCTCGCAATTTAGTGAAGTAAGACGAAATAATATATTACGTTATTGGCTTAAAAGTAATGGCTTGCAATACCCTAGTAGCAAGCAATTAATGGTTTTATGGAATGAGGTTGCACTGGCACAGAGTGATAAACAACCGAAATTACAGTTACCTATGGTGGCTATTTGTCGTTATCAAGGCCAGCTATATATTGTGCCTGATCAAACCCTAAACATCCCTGAATATCCCATCTTGTGGTCCGGTGAGCCTATATTATGGTTACAACCGGGTTATTTAAGTGTTGATTTTTCGCAGGTAGATAGCGCTCTGTCAAAGCGTTATAAAGTGCAGTGCTGCTTAAGATCTCATTTGAATGCTCAGTTAACTTGCTTACCTGAAGGGCGAGATAAAAAACGAAGTATTAAGAAGTTATTACACGAATACCATGTGCCGCCTTGGTTACGTGACCAAGTGGTTTTTATTGTTGTCGATGGTCAACTACTGGAAGCCTTAGGGTTGTGGCGATGCCAAATCAAAGACATGCCACAAATGCAGTTATCTCACCACTTTTGTTGATGCTTTATGATGGTATAAATTTTGGTCTGCAGATTCAAATAGCTGAATTGAACTCATACCAATTTCCCAATGGCTATGTCCTAAGCTAAATGTACAACCTATCTCTTTTAAAATTGTATTTTTAAGTATCGCTTGATTGATACGCCTATGCACTTTAGCTATAGAGCAGTTTTCAGAGGGTTGTAATATGATTGCAAACTCATCCCCACCTAAACGAAATGGCATATCCGAAGCTCGCACACTCTGCGTTAATATCCGTGCAAATTCTTTTAATACTTGATCACCCTTGAGATGTCCGTAAGTATCATTAATAGGTTTGAAATCATTAATATCTAATATCATTAATGACAGCCCTAGATGAGTACGGTTACTTTGCTCAATGGCATACTGGATAGATTTTTCATAATAAGCTCGGTTACCAATGCTGGTTAAATGATCTTGATAAACCATTGTATTTAATTCAGAGAACTTGAGAGCATGCTTTAAACTGGGCAATAATAATTGGTGTAGTTCGGTTAATAATTTATCTTCGTCTAAGGTTAATGCAACTTCACTTTGATAAGTGATAGTACCTAATCTAGTTGATTGCCCCATTGAGCCTAAATTAAAACTTTTACTAAAACTGTTACGTTGCATTTGCACTAAGCTAAAGAAACCATGAGCAGATTGAAAACGAATATTAAAAGGGCGGATAAAGTCTGCCACTAAAGCGGCAAAATTGTTCATCATCTCTTTTAAGTCTAAGTTTTGTTGCAGTGATTCTAAACTAGAGAGTTTATCTTCAATACTTAGTAAAGGTTCATTGGAAAATACAGTAAACAGCGGCGCAGTATGTTCGAAAGTACTGTGGTTTGTGTTTGGTATGGTTTCCATGCGAGTTTCCTTATCTATGTCACAATTAGTATTTTGCTAAGTGTGTAACGAAACCTTTGTTACTTTTTAGCACTTACTTTTATTTATTACTACTATATGAATAGTATTTAAACGATTATTTGCAGTATTTATGCCAACTTTTAATTGTTCAATGGCGATGCAAACAGGTAAAGATCTTTAGCTGATCTTCAGTGATTTATAATTAATATTTATCAATCTTAGGCTCGCATAATAATTTATTGTCATTTGTTTTTTAGTAAACTAAAACAGTGCCTTACATCTATATTTTAAGTAGATGATAACTGGTATCTTTTGTGTAATAGCTTCACTGTAGTTATAGAACTAATGCTCTAAAATAGAAGTCATATTTTTTGAGTGTGATAATAAATAACATTTATTTGTTATCTCTTCTTAAATAGTCGTGAAATTGACAGCCTTTAAGTCAAAGTGTGTAAATGGCAAGCTGTAGATGAATAGATTAATAAATAAACGAAGAAGAACTAAATAAAGCATCTCGATTGATAACGGGTATATATAAAATCAAGACTGTTAAGTCTGAGTAGAATTTACTTATTCGAGATCAGCTTAATGGATCGTACGCTATTAATTGTTGTGTTTTGTCATTGTTGGCAATTTTTAACATGTTATTCTAAGTCACTACATTCGGTTTTATTGGGTGACAAACAGATTACAGTAAGCTTTGTTTGAGTGTGATTAGGGATTATTTTCGTGAACTTTTGCTCTAAACTATTTTCAAATAAGTTGATGCAGCACTAGCACTAGCTCGAGATTAAGTTTACTAACTCGTTTATTGAAATATTTTAAACTCCGTTATTTAATGGGAAATTTATGTCTGAGAATTTATCTGAAGTTTTATTTTCTGAAAAGTTTAATGTGCAAGAAACCTCTACTTTGATAGCAAATAGTGGTTCTAAGAAAAATAAAAAATTGTATAACTCAACCATGGACGGTGAAGAAAAGGTGGGGTGGTATCGACTGCTTAAATTGCTGCAATGGGCTTGGCAGGGATTAGATATTATTGACTGCTATGAAGTGCTTGCCAAAATAAGTGCTTCCACTAATAAGCGCAGTGATCCCGATTTATTAGATACTGTGGTTGGGTTCCGTTCCGGTAATTGGAGTTATGAATGGTCAAAAAAAGCCATGCAATTTCAAAAACAGGCTAATGAGCTTGTTCAATACGGTCAAAAAGAACAAGCTAAAAATGCTTATTATCTCGCTTCTCAATATTATAGTGTGGCCAGTTACCCTCACCTTAAGGGAGATGAAAGCAGTATTCAGGCGCAAACCTTAGCATTTAGTAATTATCGTAAAGCCTTTGAACAAGATGAAAACGCGTTGCTTAAAGAGATTGACGTTCCCTTTAAAGGCAAAACAGTGCGTTGTTATTTACATTTACCGCACGATGAAACTATTCACCCAGTGGTTATTGTAAGCGGTGGTATTGATACTTTACAGTGTGATTTATTGCCTTTATTCGAAAAGCAGTTAAAACCTGCCGGCATTGCAATGTTAACGGTAGACATGCCTGGAGTTGGTTTCTCAAATCATATTAAATTAGAGCAAGACACTTCTAATTTACACAAAGCGGTATTGCATCATATGGATAATGTACCATGGGTGGATCAGTCCCGTGTTGCATTAATGGGAATGCGTATGGGTGGCAATGCACTAAATCGCTTGGCTTATGTAGAGCCGAAACGAGTGCGTTCGGTGGTGAGTGTTGGCGCAGCTGTGGGTAGTGTGTTTGATAGCTTTGATAACTTTTCAAAATTACCACCAATGACCTTAGATTGTCTTGCTAGTCGTATGCAAATGAGTCATTCTGATGTGGCAAGTTTATATCAACTTTGTGTTCCTTTTTCATTAATTAAACAGGGATTGTTGGGGCGCAAACGTATTAATACGCCGATGCTGAGTATTGGCCATTCACAGGATATTATGTGTAATGAGCAGGACTTAAAATTAATTGCACGGGCAAGCTATGGCAGTGAGTCTAAGATTATTGATAAACCTCCCATTTTTGACTCTTATTTGAGATCTTTGGAGTACTCTGCACAATGGTTAACAAAACATTTACAAGAGTAAGTGATATATTGAAGATATTATTGATCGCTATTAAATTATACAAGGAAGCCTCTTAACATGTCAGATACTCTTATAAAGGGACCATCACGTGGGCGCTTATTCAAATTATTTACTGATTTTGGACCTTTTTTCCGTAAATTAAAATCAGATGAAAAAACGTTCTTTTTTGATTGTTTAGAAATATGTGTTGATGATAAAAAAGAGCCAGAGGAAAGAATCTTTTTAGGCTGGTGGGCGGAATTAACACGTAATGGTAATACATTTACTTATCAGCGTTTTAATGGACTGTATGATATTGAAGGCAATTGGGTTAGCAATAAAATAACTAAAAAAGAAATGCTACAAATTGATCAATCATTTAATACTTTTATTGAAAAATTAACTGAAATGATTGATGTCGAAGTGGGCTATGAATTAACAGAGCAGATATAGCTAGTTAGATCTTCAACTTTTTGCCTAGAAGCTAACCACCTCACAACTTGCTGAACTTTGCATCTTGAATGGTAACGGGTATATATGCGTAAGTTTTAAGCTCCCTCTATTTTTGCCCCTTTAATTTGCGCAATAATGGTATACTAATCAACAGCAGCTATTTAAGTTGCTGTTTTTTTTTGAGCTCAATGACGGTTATTATTGGTAGATCACCTCATATAAATTGAGCTTTTTTATTTTTCTGAAATGAAGCATAAATAAATGAACGCGAATAAAAAAACAATTGTAGTTAAATTGGGTACCAGTGTATTAACTAGCGGAACAGCTAAGTTAGACCGAGCGCAAATGGTTGAAATAGTTCGCCAGTGCGCGATATTACATCAACAAGGTCATCCTATTGTAGTGGTCACTTCAGGCGCAATTGCTGCAGGTAAAGAGCATTTAAATATGCCCAATATTGAACCCACTATTGCCAATAAACAGATGCTAGCCGCAGTGGGGCAAGGGCAGCTTATTCGGGAATGGGAAAACCTATTTAAAATATATGGGTTACATGTTGGACAAATGTTGCTTACACGTGCAGACCTAGATGATAAAGGTCGTTTTCTCAATGCACGTGATACACTTAATACGTTACTAAAACATCGTATCGTGCCATTAATAAATGAGAATGATGCGGTTGCTACACGTGAAATAAAAGTAGGTGATAACGATAATTTGTCGGCATTAGTCGCTTTATTAGCTGATGCAGATCAGTTGATACTATTAACTGATCAACCCGGGTTATTTACAGCCGACCCTCGCAGTAACCCTGATGCAAAATTAATTACAGAAGTAACTGAAATAACAGAAGCTATTCATAGCATTGCCGGCGGAAGTGTTGGTGGGTTAGGAACGGGAGGTATGGCAACCAAGATCGAATCGGCGACGGTTGCTAATCGAGCAGGTATTGAGGTAGTGATTGCCTCTGGCCATCGTAAAAATGTTATTTTAGACGCCGCTAATGGTCTACCAGTTGGCACAAAATTTGTGTCTGCAAATAACCGTTTAGAAGCAAGGAAAAATTGGATCTTCGCTGGCTCTCGCCCAGCAGGACTGATTGTTGTTGACCCAGGAGCAGAGCACGCCATTATTAACGGTGGTAGTAGTTTACTTGCAAAAGGTATTAGCTCTGTGCAGTCGCACTTTTTACGAGGTTATGTGGTCTCAATTTGTAACCATAAAGGTAAAGAGATTGCGCGCGGTATCGTGCGTTATAAAAGTGTCGATATAGAACGAATTAAGGGACAACATTCAGATCAAATTGAAAAAATATTAGGTTATGAACACGGTACTGTTGTTATACACCGTGATGATCTAGTTATTTTATAATAAAGACTCGTTAATTATGGAGTCTGTTTTAAAGGAGTAGAAATGAATTTACAACAAATAGGTCAACAAGCGAAAGAAGCAAGTTACGAGTTGGCAATCACTGATACGACTACAAAAAATGCAGCGCTTGAAGCGATTGCGATTGAATTAGAAAGTAATGCGGCAGAAATAGTCGCTGCTAATCAAAAAGATATTGAAGCAGGTAAAGTGGCTGGATTAACCGACGCTTTATTGGATCGCCTGTTATTAGATGAAACCCGCTTAGCCGGTGTTATTAGTGATTTACGTAGTGTGATTGGACTTTCTGACCCAGTTGGAGAAGAATTTGATAGTAAGCTATTAGAAAATGGCTTAAAACTTTGTAAGCGCCGTGTACCTGTAGGCGTGTTAGGTGTTATTTATGAAGCGCGTCCTAATGTAACCATTGATATTGCTGCATTGAGCTTGAAAACGGGTAACGCTAGTATTTTGCGTGGTGGTAAAGAAACCATTAACTCTAATTTAGTGCTCGTTAAGTTTATTCAAAGCGCATTAGTAAAAGTAGGCTTACCAAAAACGTCTGTGCAATATATAGAAAATACAGATCGCGCATTAGTAGGCGAGTTATTAAAATTAGATAAATACGTGGATATGATCATACCTCGTGGTAATGCTGGCTTACAAAAATTCTGTAAAGAGAATAGTACTATTCCTGTGATTATTGGTGGTATTGGTATTTGTCATTTATTTGCAGAGAAAACGGTTAATGTTGAAAAAGCCTTAGCGATTATCGAAAATGCTAAAGTACAACGTCCAAGCGTTTGTAATGCGTTAGATACGTTATTAGTAGAAGCTGATATTGCTGAGACTTTCTTACCTAAATTGGCTGCACACTTATTACCGCTAGGTGTTACGTTAGTGGCAGAAGAAAAAGCGAAAGCTATTTTAGGTGATGATGCACAGCTTGCTCAAGAAGGCGACTTTTCACGTGAGTGGTTATCTCTAAACTTAGGCGTTAAAGTGGTGGCTAATTTACATGAAGCCTTGATGCATATCCGTGAGCATAGCTCTGAACATTCTGATGGCATTTTGACCAATGACTTTACCGTGGCGAATAAATTTATCAATGCGGTTAACTCGGCGGCGGTTTATGTTAATACCAGTACTCGGTTCACTGATGGCAGCCAATTTGGTTTAGGCGCTGAAGTAGCAGTATCAACCCAGAAGTTACATGCACGTGGGCCAATGGGCTTACCTGAATTAACTACCTATAAATGGATCGGGACCAGTGATAATTTAATCCGTTCTTAGGAATGTAATACGAAGCTAAATTTTTAGCTGAAATAACTAAAAAGGGCTTGATACAATTTGTATCAAGCCCTTTTTGTTTTTTATTAATTAATACATTTACTTAGACTGTAACAATCAATCAATCAATCAACCAAACAACCATATAATTACATGTTTACATCAGGACAGTTTTAAAATAACTACAACCAAATAACTACAACTAAATAACCTGTGCTTTAAACTGCCCTTTATCAAGGGTCACTTCAACTGTTTCACCAACTTTGAGTTTTGCAGGATCAGTGCTTACCTTGCCTTTTTCATCTTTAACTATTGCATAACCACGCGCTAAGGTCGCTAGTGGACTAAAAGCATTTAGTTGTTGTATTTGATGATGTAAGTTCTGTTCCGCGTTATTTAATTTTGCCGTCATTGCTTGTGTTAATTGACGTTTTAATTGTTGTTGCTTTTGCAGTTCAATATTAATGTGATGAGCAGGGCTAGCCTGTTGTAATCTATTTTTTAACTGTGAATTCTGGTGTTGCTGCCATTGCATTTTTTGTTGCATAGCATGTTGTAAGCGTAAACTTAATTCATCTAAGTTTTGTGCCTGTTGTTGTAATTTATGTTTAGGATCGTGTTGTAATAAGGTTTGTTTTAATACACTTAGCTGGTGGGTCTTATGTTGCAGTCTATTTTGTATAGATTGCTTAAGGCGTGCGACTAAGTTATTGAGTTGACTAGAAACAAAGGTTTTATGCTGGCTTACTAACTCAGCAGCTGCTGATGGCGTCGCAGCTCTGAGATCGGCAACAAAATCACTAATGGTGACATCTATCTCATGCCCAACAGCGCTAATTACAGGTAATTGGCTATTATAGATGGCATAGGCGACATCGGGCTCATTAAAGCACCATAAGTCTTCTAAGGAGCCACCACCACGACCGACGATCAACACATCACATTCATTACGAATATTCGCTAAGGCAATTTGAGCAGCGACGGAGAATGCACTACCTTGTCCCTGTACTTGAGTCGGATAAATAACCACTTGTAAACGTGGATCTCGACGTTGTAAAACACTCAGTATGTCATGTAGCGCAGCACCGGTTGATGAAGTAATAATGCCGACACGTTTGATAATCTCAGGTAAAGGTTTTTTTATCGCTTCAGAAAATAAACCCTGTCCTGCTAATTGGCATTTTAATTCTTCAAATTGTTGTTTTAATAATCCATCACCTTCTGGTGCCATGGTTTCTGCGATTAACTGATAATCTCCACGTGCTTCGTACAAGCTTAATTTTCCACGCACTAATACTTGCTGCCCGTGTTTAGGTGTAAACCCCGCACGGCTATTATTGCCTCTAAACATAGCACATTTTATTTGCGCGCCATGATCTTTTAACGTGAAATACCAATGCCCTGAAACTGCGATAGTTAGGTTAGAAATCTCACCAGATAACCAAATCACCCCTAATCCTGTCTCTAGTAAGGATTTTGCGGCTTTATTGAGTGAGCTTACGCTATAGATGTTGTTGTTTTTTATCGCCATAACAAAAAATTTTACCAATTAAATCAGGGGCTAAATATTAACACAGTAAAAACTGTGTATAAAAACATAAATTGTATTGTACTTATCATAATTTACGATTAAAATCCCACCGCAATATCATACCCAAGCAATTTTGGGTATATCTAAAATGCTCCCAACTATAAGTGAGATATTGCAATGCTAAGAATAGCAAAAGATGCGTTAACATTTGACGATGTATTATTAGTGCCAGCCCACTCGACAGTACTACCTAACACTGCCGATCTAAGAACTCAATTAACAAAAAATATCTCGTTGAACATTCCTGTCGTTTCTGCGGCAATGGATACAGTTACAGAGGCACGCTTCGCTATTGCTTTAGCTCAAGAAGGCGGCATGGGCTTTATCCATAAAAATATGTCTATTGAAGTACAAGCTGAACAAGTTCGTTTAGTAAAAATCCACGAAAGCGGTGTGGTAGCTACGCCTATTACTGTTTCTCCTTCTACAACCCTGGGTGAAATTAAAGAGTTAACTGAAAAACATGGTTTTGCCGGTTACCCTGTAGTTGAAGACTCTGGCGAATTAGTCGGTATCATTACTGGTCGTGACGTCTTATTTGAAACTGATTTAACAAAACCTGTTTCTGCTGTAATGACAATAAAAACCGACCTAGTTACTGCAAAATCGAATACTCCTCGTGATGAAATCGAAGCTTTAATGCATAAACACCGTATCGAAAAAGTTTTATTAACAGATGATAACTTTAAGCTTAAAGGCATGATCACTGTTAAGGATTTCCGTAAAGCAGAGCGTAAACCAAACGCATGTAAAGACGAATTAGGTCGTTTACGTGTTGGTGCCGCTGTAGGTGCTGGTGCAGGTAATGAAGAACGTGTTGATGCATTAGTAGAAGCGGGTGTTGATGTCTTATTAATTGACTCTTCTCACGGTCATTCGCAAGGTGTTTTAGATCGTATTAAAGCAACTCGCGCAGCATACCCAAACCTAGAAATCATTGGTGGTAATATTGCAACAGGTGACGGTGCTAAAGCATTGGTTGCTGCTGGTTGTAGCGCTGTTAAAGTAGGTATCGGCCCTGGTTCAATCTGTACTACACGTATTGTTACAGGTGTAGGTGTTCCGCAAATTACTGCTATTTCAGATGCAGTGGATGCATTACAAGGTACTGGTATTCCTGTGATTGCTGATGGCGGCATTCGTTTCTCAGGTGATATTGCTAAAGCACTGGCTGCTGGCGCATCATGTGTGATGATGGGAAGTATGTTTGCTGGTACTGAAGAATCGCCAGGTGAAATTATTTTATACCAAGGTCGTTCATACAAATCATACCGTGGCATGGGCTCTTTAGGCGCGATGTCTCAAGGTTCATCGGATCGTTACTTCCAATCTGATAATGCAGCAGACAAGTTAGTACCTGAAGGTATTGAAGGACGTGTTGCTTATAAAGGTAAAGTAAAAGAAATTATTCATCAGCAAATGGGTGGCGTACGTTCATCGATGGGGCTGACCGGTTGTGCAACTATTCAAGAAATGAATACTAAAGCAATGTTTGTAAAAATTACCAGTGCAGGTATGGGTGAAAGCCACGTGCATGATGTTGCTATCACTAAAGAAGCGCCTAACTACCGTAGTGGTGGTTAATTAATGTAATAAGCGTTCAGGTTTGTGTAATGTAGAAAGCGGCTTAATCGTTAGCAAATGACATTACACAATAACACTGAACATCTTATGCCGTTAATTTAGCTTCATTAAAGCATCAATTTAAAGACGATATTTATCGTCTTTTATTATTTTTAGCAATAAAAATTTAAGTAAGATAAAGGACAATATGATGAGTACAAATATTCATGAGCAACGCATCCTAATATTAGATTTTGGTTCTCAATATACACAGCTAATTGCACGTCGTATTCGTGAAATTGGTGTTTACTGTGAGCTTTGGAGCTGGGATGTTGACGAACAAGACATCAAAGAATTTAATCCTAACGGTATTATCCTTGCGGGTGGTCCTGAAAGTGTAACCGCTGAAGGTTCACCACGAGCTCCTGAATATGTATTTAACGCTGGTGTGCCAGTATTAGGTATTTGTTACGGTATGCAAACTATGTCGCATCAATTAGGCGGCGCAGTGATTAAAGGTGAAGGCGAGGGTGAGTTTGGCTACGCAAAAGTTGAAGTGCAAGCTGAATCTGCTTTCTTTAATTCGATTGAAGATGCGATTTCAGAGCAAGGCAAACCTTTATTAGACGTATGGATGAGCCACGGCGATAAAGTGTCAGCTATTCCTGCTGATTTTATTACGGTTGCTAATACTGCGACTTGTCAATTTGCTGCTATTGCCAATGAAGAAAAACATTTTTACGGTGTGCAATTTCACCCTGAAGTAACACATACTCGCCAAGGTGAGCGTATGTTACGTAATTTTGTCGTTGATATCTGTGGCTGTGAAACACTATGGACGCCTGCATCAATTATCGATGATGCCGTGGCTCGTATGAAAGAACAAGTCGGTGATGATGAAGTTATTCTAGGTTTATCTGGTGGTGTTGATTCATCGGTGGTGGCGATGTTATTACAACGTGCTATTGGTGATAAGCTGACTTGTGTTTTTGTTGATAACGGTTTATTACGTTTAAACGAAGGCGCGCAAGTAATGGATATGTTTGGTGATCATTTTGGATTAAATATTATCCATGTTAATGCTGAACATCGTTTCCTAGAGCAAATGGCTGGCGAAAGTGATCCTGAAGCGAAGCGTAAAATTATCGGTCGTGTATTCGTTGAGATCTTTGATGAAGAATCTAAGAAATTAGCCAATGCAAAATGGCTTGCACAGGGCACTATTTACCCTGATGTAATTGAGTCAGCAGCTTCTAAAAACGGCAAAGCACATGTTATTAAATCTCATCATAATGTTGGTGGGTTACCTGATGATATGGCGATGGGCTTAGTTGAACCTTTACGTGAATTATTTAAAGATGAAGTACGTAAAATTGGTTTAGAGTTAGGCTTACCATACGATATGCTATACCGCCATCCATTCCCTGGACCAGGTCTAGGTGTGCGTGTACTAGGCGAAGTGAAGAAAGAGTACTGTGATTTATTACGTCGTGCAGATGCTATCTTTATTGAAGAGTTACACAAAGCAGAGTTATACCATAAAGTAAGCCAAGCCTTTGTTGTATTCTTACCTGTACGCTCTGTGGGTGTAATGGGTGATTGCCGTAAATATGACTGGGTTGTGTCATTACGTTGTGTTGAAACTATCGACTTTATGACGGCTCGCTGGTCACACTTACCATATGAATTAATCGGTCACGTATCTAACCGTATTATCAATGAAATTGATGGTATCTCACGTGTTGTTTATGATGTATCAGGTAAACCACCTGCGACGATTGAATGGGAATAACCATTAATAGAAAGTAACTATTTATTAGAAAGTACTATTTAATAAAAAGTAACTATTTCATAGAAAGTGCTACTTAATAGAAAGTACTATTGAAGTTAAGTTAGGTTATGATCTATAACTATAAAAGGTGGCTACTTAGCCACCTTTTTTGTTGGATTTTTTACTTTTTAGCTTACGATTTGTTTTGATGAGGAATAATAATGATCAACTCACTTGGTTTATTGAGTACTGCACAATTCATTAAAAGCCCATTTTATAATCAACGTCCTGTTGAGGCTGACATTAGTTTATTAGTGATCCATTGCATTAGCTTACCGGAAGGGCAGTATGGTACTGAACATATTAAGAACTTATTTACAGGATGTTTAGATTGCGCAGCTGACCCTAGTTTTGTTGATTTGCAAGGATTAGAAGTGTCTGCACATTGTGTCATTCGTCGAGACGGTTCAATAGAACAATATGTTCCTTTTACAAAGCGTGCATGGCATGCCGGTATTTCGAACTTTGAGGGGGTAGCAGGTTGTAATGACTATTCAATTGGTATCGAGCTAGAAGGAACTGATTGCACTGCCTACACAGAGTTACAATATCAAGCGTTAGTTGATGTTACGTTACAAATACAACAGCAATACCCTTTAATTACTAAGCAACGTATCGTTGGCCATAGTGATATTGCACCTAGGCGAAAAACCGACCCTGGTAGTAAATTTGATTGGCACTCTTTTAAGTTAAGCCTAGCCCTTTAAGCTACGTTTAGCGCTTTAAATTATTTTTAGGGCTTTAAATTACGTATAGAACTTTCAGTTATTTTTAGAAAAATAATTCTCGTTCAGAGAACGTTATCAGCAGTGTTTAGAAAACAATCTCAGTGTTTACTAGAGTGGATGAAGTTACCTAGGTCTATGGTAAACTTTTCATTTGTTATCAACGCTGATGCGGAGTAACACCAATCAGTTCATCTCTTTGATTAAAAATTTAAGTGCTGCATTGCCCTGAATCCTTATGATTAGATATTCAATAATCAACTAGCTGACCTTAACTATCTTTCCTTAATTATCTTTTCTTAACCATCTTTTCTTAACTACCTTTCCCTAACAAATTCATCACTCTTCATTCATCACTTAGGGCATCAAAATCACGATTAACGGTGGTCTTAGAGTGCCACTACAACCTTATCGTTTAGATCTTGTTGTTTGATTTATTTTTTATGGTTTTTCAGGTGTTAATTGTTAGTTTTTCTATGCTTGTATTTGATTCTGATTATCTAGTAACTGTTTGTTAAGTAACGTTTATATATTATTAATTTGATCTAGATCAATAGGTGAATTTTTGTTGCAATTTTCAGCTTGCTTGTTTAACTTATAAAGCGCTAAATAGTTATATATTGCTTTAATGTTGACTTTTATTGTGATTGATTAAGGTTTAGCTAAAGGGAGGGGAGTATGTTGAATAACGATCAACGATATATAAGTAATTTGAGTAAAGATACCTATGCAATTATTTTAGCGGGAGGGCGCGGTAGTCGTTTATTTGAGCTAACTGATCGTCGTGCTAAACCCGCCGTTTATTTTGGTGGCACATTTCGTATCATCGATTTTCCACTTTCTAATTGTTTAAACTCAGGTATTGGCCGTGTAGGGGTTGCAACCCAATATAAATCACACTCTTTAATTAGTCATATTCATCGTGGATGGGGTACTTTTAAGGCTGATCTATCAGAATTTGTTGAGGTATTACCAGCATCGCAACATAAAATGAATGATTGGTATTCAGGCACTGCCGACGCAGTTTATCAAAATATAGAGATTATTCGCACTCACAAACCTAAGTACGTTTTAATTTTATCTGGTGACCATGTTTACCGCATGGATTACGGTAAGTTACTTATGCAACATGTAGATAATAAAGCGGATATGACGGTGTGTTGTATTGAGGCAAGCATTGAAGAAGCCGCAGGTAGCTTTGGTGTGATGACGGTGGATGAAACAGGTAAAGTGATTGCATTTAATGAAAAACCAAGCTCCCCTAATGAAATCCCCGGTAAACCTGGTTTCTGTTTAGCATCAATGGGAAATTATGTTTTTAATACTGATTTTCTATTTGAGCATTTAAATAAAGATGCGGCTAATCCTAACTCAAGCCATGATTTTGGTTTAGATGTTATTCCTTCTATTATTAAAGAATATAATATATTTGCTTATCCCATTGAAGACCCTGATGCAGACAAGCAAGCTTATTGGCGTGATGTGGGTACAATAGATTCACTTTGGGAAGCTAATATGGAGTTAATAGAGCCTGAGCCACAGTTTGATCTTTATGATCGATCATGGCCTATTTTTACTTACCAAAGCCAGTTACCTCCTGCTAAATTTATCTTTGATAATGAGACTCGTCGAGGTACCGCACTTGATTCCACCGTGGCTAGTGGTTGTATTATTTCTGGATCAACTATTCGTAAATCAATATTATATTCAAGTGTACATACCCACTCTCACAGTTTAATCGAACAATCTGTATTGATGCCGGAGTGTGATATCGGTGAGAACTGTAAATTGTTTAGAGTCATTGTTGATGCTAACTGTCATATTCCCGCAGGGTTCATTATTGGTTATGACAAAGAAAAGGATGTTGCTAGAGGCTTTCGAGTCTCGAATAAAGGCGTTACTTTAGTGACTAGTCCGATGATTAATGCACTCACTAAAAAAGAAAAGCAGCTTATGGCACATTAAATCGTACATTGTGCAGACAAAGATGATGTCTGCACTGATCGTGCGCGGCTAATACTATTAAGTTGCGCTTATTAAATTACTGGCTATTAACGACCTACCTATTAACGACCTACCTATTAACGACCTACCTATTAACCCCTATATATTAATCCCTTATCAATTAAGAATTTGGAGATTAAACCTTCATTTATTAAATTATCGCAAAGTGAAGTCATGTATGACATTTCAATTTTTTTAGTACAGAAACATTGTAATAATGAGTCGAGATGTAAAGCTTGTTTATTTAAATAAATATCTCGTTGTTACCTTTATTCTATATATGATCATAATATCACCCTACTTAAAATGTAATTTATAGAAACAGCTAATCACTACTTTTTTAAACGATTAAATCTAAAGAAATGAAATTATTATTTCTTAAGTTGTTGATTATCATTATTAATTGCATTTGTTTTTTAAAGGGATTATCTCTTGTTAATTAACTTTTTTATGTAAATTTGCTTTTAAAAGTTAGATTCTGGTAAGTCAATTCTTGTCGCTAATGATTACTTCGAATTTGGGGGATAGCTCTCATAATTGTTTGTGTAACAGGAGGCGACTCACAAAAATTACCGTGCTTACTTTCGATTATATAATACTACAATACTATTAAATAATATCTAAACAGAAGGAATATGACGTGATATCGCACAAGCAGTTAGCAATTGATGCAGTTGAGTTAGTGACCCCAGCAATTGAACGCCTTTTTGAGAGGACTAATCGAAAAGAGCTTCATATTGTCATTATGGACCCGACTATAAAACCGTGGGAGTCATGCTTTGAAGATGCCATTTTGTATCAGTCTTCTCTCGGTAACCCTGAACAATGGACCATTCCATTTGATCAGCTTGCTAGAAAAAAAGCACATCAAGCATGGCGAGAAGGTAGTGCCAATATGAATCTTCAAACATTGCATCCAACATCGTTGCACCAAGGTGACGTCCTTTTTTATGGATCATTTGTTTACGGAAATATTGTAGTTGCTTGCAGTGGCGTCGAACAGTGGTTTGATATGTTAGTAAGTGGTTGGATTGCTGTAGCTATTGAACAGTTAGCAATACATGACTATCAAACGACAAAAGTAAAAAATCCAACTCAAACCTATAGAGATTAATTAGTAGAATTTATTTAATACAAAGGGAATATAAAATGAAAAAGTTATTGAAAACAGCCTTGATCAGCGCCGGATTATTAATGTCAGCAAGCTCTTTTGCTGCTGATTATCCATCAAAAAACATACGCTTAATTGTGCCGTTTGGCGCAGGTGGTGGTACTGATGCAGTAGGGCGTACATTAGCAAATAGCGCTAAAGATATTCTAGGTACAAGTATTTCAGTCATGAACCGCACAGGTGGTGCAGGTGCAGTGGGCATGAGTTTTGGTGCTCGTCAACGTGCTGATGGTTACACATTAACCGTGGTAACTCGTGAAATTGCTTCTTTACCGCAAATGGGATTAATGCAAAATACCGCCGACGATTTTAAATTAATTCGTATGGTTAACTTAGATCCTGCTGTTATTTTAGTACCTGCTGATAGCCCATTCAACACGGTTAATGACTTAGTGGCTGAAGCTAAAAAAATGCCGGGTAAAGTTAAATTTGCATCAACTGCTGCACCAAACTTCTACTTAATGGCTCTAGAGCAATCGCAAGATATTAAACTTAATGCTGTTCCTTACAATGGTTCATCGGAAGCGATTCCTTCTGTATTAGGTCACCACACACAAGTCACTATGGTAACGCCTGGTGAAGCAATCGCACAATTACGCTCTGGTCAACTTAAAGCACTAGGCGTGATGTCGGAAGAACGTATTTCTTATATACCTGATGTACCAACATTAAAAGAGCAAGGTATTGATGCAACTACGGGTACATGGCGCGGTATTGGTGCACCGAAAGATACACCAGATGAAATCATTGAAATCTTAGGTAATGCCTTTGACCAAGCAATGGCGTCGGCAGAATTTAAAGACTTTATGGCAAAAGGTGCGATGACAATTCACCCACTTAAAGCACAAGAGTTTACTGATTTTGTAAAAAAAGATGAGAAAGTGTTAAGTCAATTTATTAAATAACCCCTACTACAAAAACCAAGGAATAGGCCTTGGTATTTGTTTCTCATGACTAAGCGCAATAGCGTTTATTAGCGAGTTTATTATGCTTAATCGTAATATTTTTTTTCCCAGTTTAATTATTTTACTGAGTCTTATCTTCTTAGTGTTTATCTCTCAATTTCCTGAGCCTCGATACCAAGATGCACCCGTTGGAGCTGGCTTTTTTCCTGCCGTAATAGCGGTCCTTCAGATTATTATTTGTAGTGTGTTAATTTTTCAATATAAGCAAAAACAAAACAATCAACAGGCAGATAAGCAAAAACAACAAGAAACAAACGAGATCCCACTAGTATCCAAACATTCCATTTTTGGTTTTACGCTGTTGATTGGCTATGCCGCGCTGATAACGCTAGTCGGTTACTTACCAGCTAGTTTGGTTGGTTTTACTTATTACTTGGTCTATTACCGAGTGAAAAAACCACTTTATTATGCAATTGCGTGGATATTTGTATTCACTATCTATTTTCTGTTTGGTGAAGTTTTTGTTATTTCACTACCAGAAGGTTTACTTTTTTTCTAGGTTATTATTATGACAGAATATTTATTAAGCGGTTTTGCTTCTGCGTTTAGTATGGCGGTTTTCCCTGTCCTAGTGTTTGGAGTCTTGGGGGGCGTAATATTAGGTGCCTTACCCGGTTTAACTGCAACCATGGGGGTAGCTATATTACTACCTTTTACTTTTGGTATGGACGCAACACCCGCATTAGTAATGCTGATTGGTGTTTACATCGGTGGTATTTATGGCGGTTCGATTGCTGCTATTTTATTAAAAACACCGGGTACTCCCGCTTCAGCAGCTACTGTGTTGGATGGGCATACCATGGCCATTAAAGGCTTAGCAGCAAAAGCGTTAAGCATTGCCGCGGTAGCTTCTTTTATTGGTGGATTAATCAGTACCATAGTATTAATTGCGGTAGCGCCTATTTTAGCTGACTTTGCACTACGTTTTAATGCGCCAGAATATTTTGCATTAGCCTTATTTGGTTTAACTATTATTGCCAGTGTCTCCGCTAAAAACATAATGAAAGGTTTGTTAGCAGGGACCATTGGATTGTTGGTATCAATGGTGGGTTTAGACCCTATTAGTAGTGTGCCTCGTTTTACCTTTGGTGTAATGGACTTATACAGTGGTATTAATATTATTCCGGTGTTAATTGGTTTGTTTGCGATTGCAGAAGGGTTAAATCAGCTAGAAAAAATGTCTAGCGATAAACAAGAGATGCCGCCTAAATTTAGTTACAAACTACTTAGTTTTGCTGATTTTAAAAAGATATTACCGACCACCATAAAAAGTGGTTTAATTGGTACTTCAATTGGTTCTGTTCCCGGTGCCGGTGCAGACATTTCAGCCTTTGCTTGTTATAACGAAGCTAAGCGTGTGGCGAAAAATCCAGAAGAGTTTGGTAATGGTTCAATGCATGGATTAGCGGCAGCAGAGTCTGGTAATAATGGTGTTACTGGTGGTTCTTTAGTGCCGCTACTCACTTTAGGTGTACCAGGTGATGCGGTATCAGCTGTATTATTAGGTGCTCTAATAGTACAAGGATTAACACCTGGGCCGTTGCTGTTTACACAAAACCCTGAAATTGTTTATGGTATTTTTAGCTCGATGATTGTGGCAAATATTGTGATGCTGATTATTGGTTTTCTGGGTATTCGCTTCTTTTGTCGAATTATTGAAGTGCCAAAAATCCTGATGATCCCGATTATTATCTTTTTGTCTGTGATCGGTGCTTACGCTATCAATAACTCTATGTTTGATGTGGGTATTGCTATTACTTTTGGTTTATTAGGCTTCCTATTAAACAAATTAGATATTCCTTCATCACCTATTTTATTAGCGATTATTTTAGGGCCGATGGCAGAAACAAACTTACGTAAATCATTGATTATGTATGAAGGCAGTTGGTCTTTTTTATATGACCGTCCGATTGCTTTAGCGTTTATTTTGTTTGCTATCTTCTCGGTTTATTCAACGATTAAGCTTAAAAAGAAAGAGCGTCTAGCAGAGAAAAAGTAAGTGTTCCATAAGCTAATTTTTTAATATAATAAAGGCCCAGTGAAAGATTGCTGGGCTTTTTCTTATTAATAATTGGCGTTATCTTTGTATTGATTATTTAGCGCATGAAGTAGGTTAAAAATAATGTTAATTTAACGCTTTATTTGTTTTATAAAAGTGATCTTATTTTTTCTTTTTTTTGTCATTAATGCAAATGGTCTTACCAATTGTTTGTTTTCTAGCAACTTCTAGGTATAACTGCCTTTATTCATCATTTAAGTTTGATTTGGATCATAAAATTCTAGACATAAATTGTTAATTTTGTTAATTTCTATGCCTAATTATTAATTGGTAATACCATTTTACATTTTGATGTTATTAATGCATCTCAATAACCTGTGCGATTAACTGATTTAGGGCTTTCATGACTTACGCAAAAATTAAACAACCTAAGCTTGCAGATGTGATTGAATCACAGCTAGAAAGCATGATTTTAGAGGGGAGTTTAGAGCTAGGTGAGAAGTTGTTACCTGAACGTGAGTTGGCTAAGCAGTTTGATGTATCTCGTCCTTCATTGCGTGAAGCTATTCAACGTTTAGAATCCAAAGGTTTGTTAACACGTCGTCAAGGCGGTGGTACTTATGTTAAAGAAGAGCTACGAGCACAATTAACGGATCCATTATTTGAATTATTAAATACCCACCCTGAATCAAAGTATGACCTATTAGAATTTCGTCATGCAATTGAAGGGTTTTCTGCTTATTACGCTGCTTTGCGTGGCACTTCTGATGACTTTAATAAAATAAAAACAAGTTTCACTGCTATTGATATCGCTAATGCTGCTGGTAACATCGAACAAGAGATTGCGTCGGTTGCGCAGTTTTATCTTGCGGTTATCGAAGCATCGCATAATGTGGTATTTTTACATTTAGCGCGTGGCATTAATCCATTATTACATCGTAATATCTCGGATAATGTTAAACAATTGTATTTATATCCTGAAGTGGCTAAAAAAATTCATCAACATCGTTTACAGTTGGTGGATGCTATTTTATCAAAGCAACCGATGAAAGCGAAAGAAGCATCAGATCAACATCTGAATTACATTGAAGAAACACGTTTGGTTATGTTACGTGAAGAGAGTGCCTTTAAACGCGAGTTGGGTGGCTTTTGAAAAAAACTGCCGTTTTCGTTTTATAGTATAACGGGCACAGTTTTACTGTGAAAATATACTTATATAAATAACTATTTAGATTACTTATTGCCGAAATGGCATACAAACGTGCTGTGAAGCAGGTAGTGGTTAATGTAAATAATTATAAAACAACGCTTGGCTTTCGAGCTGAGATTATCTAGTGATATAGAAGGAAAGTGTCATGACTGACATCCTAAAAGATATTGATGCGCAAGAAACTTCTGAATGGCTTGAAGCATTATCAACCATTCTTGAAGATGAGGGCTCAGAACGTGCTCAGTTTATCCTTGAGCAAGTGATGGATAAAGCACGTAAAGAAGGTGTTAATTTGCCACACGGCATTAACACTAATTATGTGAATACTATCCCATCTGACCAACAACCTGTTTACCCAGGCGATCTAAAAATAGAACAACGTATTCGTTCAATCATTCGCTGGAATGCGATCATGATTGTTATGCGCGCTTCTAAAAAAGATTTAGATCTTGGTGGACACATGGCTTCTTATCAGTCAGCTGCTGCATTTTACGAAGTATGTTTTAACCACTTTTTCCGTGCTCCAAATGAAACAGATGGCGGTGATTTAGTTTATTACCAAGGTCATATTTCTCCTGGTATTTATGCGCGTGCATTTCTTGAAGGTCGCTTAACTGCTGAACAGTTAGATAACTTCCGTCAAGAAGTAGATGGTAAAGGTTTACCTTCTTACCCGCACCCTAAACTACTTCCTGAGTTTTGGCAGTTCCCTACTGTATCAATGGGTCTTGGTCCAATTGCTGCTATATACCAAGCGCGTTTCTTAAAATACCTTGACGGTCGTGGTTTAAAACCAACGTCTGCACAACGTGTTTATGCGTTCTTAGGTGATGGTGAAATGGATGAGCCAGAATCTCGTGGTTCATTATCTTTTGCTTCTCGTGAAAAATTAGATAACTTATGTTTCTTAATTAACTGTAACTTACAACGTTTAGATGGCCCAGTAATGGGTAACGGTAGCATCATTCAAGAGCTAGAAGGCCTATTTACAGGTGCTGGTTGGAATGTTGTTAAAGTTATTTGGGGCGGTAACTGGGATGCCTTAATTGCTAAAGATACGTCTGGTAAATTATTACAGTTAATGGAAGAAACTGTTGATGGTGATTACCAAACATTCAAATCTAAAGACGGTGCTTATGTTCGTGAGCATTTCTTCGGTAAATACCCTGAAACAGCTGCACTAGTTGCAGATATGACCGACGAGCAAATTTTTGCACTTAAACGTGGTGGTCATGATTCATCTAAACTGTACGCTGCATTTAAAAACGCAGAAGAGACAGCGGGTAAACCAACAGTAATTCTAGCTAAAACAGTTAAAGGTTACGGTATGGGCGCTGCGGCTGAGGGCAAAAATATTGCTCACGGCGTGAAGAAAATGACTGAAGAGCATATCGAAACGTTACGTGATCGTTTAGGTTTACAAGACTTATTAAGTGATGAGCAAGCTGCAACACTGCCTTACTTAACACTTGAAGAAGGTTCTGAAGAGTACAACTACTTACACGGTAAGCGTGAAGCATTATTAGGTTACACACCTAAGCGTCTTCCTAAGTTTACTGAAAAACTAGCTGTGCCTGAATTAGATAAATTCTCAGCGCTATTAGGCGAGCAAAAACGTGAAATTTCAACAACAATGGCTTACGTACGTATTCTAAATATATTGTTGAAAGATAAAGGTATCGGTAAAAATATCGTTCCAATCATTGCCGATGAAGCGCGTACTTTTGGTATGGAAGGTTTGTTCCGTCAAGTGGGTATTTATAATCCGCATGGTCAAGATTACATTCCTGAAGACCGTGGCGTCGTTTCTTACTATAAAGAAGCAACGTCTGGACAAGTATTACAAGAAGGTATCAATGAACTAGGTTCTATGTCTTCTTGGGTTGCTGCTGCAACGTCATACAGTACTAATGACTTACCAATGATTCCATTCTACATTTACTACTCTATGTTTGGTTTCCAACGTATTGGTGATATGGCATGGATGGCGGGTGATCAACAAGCACGTGGTTTCCTATTAGGTGCTACTGCTGGTCGTACTACATTAAACGGTGAAGGTTTACAGCATGAAGATGGCCACAGCCATATTCAAGCAAATACTATCCCTAACTGTATTTCTTATGACCCAACATTTGCGTACGAGCTAGCGGTTATCGTTCAACACGGTATTGAGCGTATGTACGGTGAGAAACAAGAAAACATATATTATTACTTAACGGTAATGAATGAAAACTATGCAATGCCAGCTATGCCAGAAGGTGCTGAAGAAGGTATCCGTAAAGGTATTTACAAATTTACTTCATTGCCTGGTAAGAACAAAGTACAGCTATTAAGTTCTGGTACCATCATGAACGAAGTACGTGCTGCTGCGACTATTCTAAGTGAAGAATATGGTGTTGCTTCTGATATCTTCTCTGTGACTTCATTCAATGAATTAACACGTGACGGTCAAGACGTTGAACGCTTTAACATGTTAAACCCTGAAGCTGAGCAAAAAGTACCTTACATCACATCTGTATTAGGTGATGAGCCAACGATTGCTGCAACGGATTACATGAAAAACTATGCAGAGCAAGTACGCGCATTTATCCCTGCTGATTCATACAAAGTACTAGGTACTGATGGTTTCGGCCGTAGTGATAGCCGTGAAAACTTACGTCGTCACTTTGAAGTTAATGCCGGTTACGTTGTTGTAGCTGCGTTAACTGAGTTAGCAAAACGTGGTGATGTTGAACGTAAGGTCGTTACTGAAGCGATTGCTAAGTTTGATATCGATGTAAACAAAATCAACCCATTATTTGCATAAATCAGTCTCGGTGTTAGTCAAACCTAACACCGACTTTTATTGATTAGGAAAATTATTATGTCTGAATTAAAAGAATTTTTACTACCTGATATTGGTGCTGATGCGGCTGATATTACTGATATCTTAGTTGCAGTTGGCGATACCATTGCTGAAGACCAAGATGTATTAACGATTGAAGGCGATAAAGCGTCAATGGACGTACCTTCATCAGTTGCTGGTGTAGTTAAAGAAATTAAAGTAAGCGTTGGTGACAGTGTTTCTGAAGGTAACCTAGTATTAATCGTTGAAGTTGCTGGTTCTGCAGCTGCTGAAGCACCTGCAGCCGCTGAAACGCCAGCTCCTGCGGAAGAAGCTGCACCTGCAGTAGCTACTGCGACTGCTGTTAAAGAATTATGTGTGCCTGATATCGGTGGTGATGAAGTTGAAGTGACTGATATTCTTGTTGCTGTTGGCGATACGATCACCGAAGACCAAGATGTTATTACTGTTGAAGGTGATAAAGCATCAATGGACGTTCCTGCACCATTTGGTGGTGTTGTAAAAGAAATTAAAATCGCAACAGGTGATAAAGTATCTGAAGGGACTTTGATCCTATTAATTGAAGCTGAAGGCGATGCGCCTGCTGCTACTCCAGCTGCTGCCTCTGCTCCTGCTGAAGCACCTAAAGCTGCACCTGCTGCGGCGCCAGCTGCTCCTGCAAAAGTTGAAGTTGCACCTGTTAGCGCTGCGATTAAGGCTTCTCCATCGGTACGCCGTATTGCACGTGAGTTTGATTTAGACTTAAATGCAATCGCTGCTTCTGGTCCTAAAGGCCGTACAACTAAAGAAGACGTACAAAAATTCGTTAAAGCACAATTACAAGCTGCTAAAAACGGTGGCGGTGCTGGCGCAGGTGGTTTAGCTGTTGCTGCTTCACCTAAAGTAGATTTTGCTAAATTTGGTGAAGTGGAAGTTAAAGAACTTTCTCGTATCCAAAAAATCTCTGGTCCTGCTCTACATCGCAACTGGGTAACGATTCCACATGTTACACAGTTTGATGAAGCTGATATCACAGATTTAGAAGTGTTCCGTAAAGAGCAAAATGCAATCGCTGCAAAACAAGATCTTGGCGTTAAAATTAGCCCATTAGTATTCATGATGAAAGCAGTTGCTAAAGCGTTGGCGTTATACCCTAACTTTAACTCTTCTTTATCTGAAGATGGTCAAAGCTTGATCCTTAAAAAATACTACAACATTGGTATTGCAGTAGACACACCAAATGGTCTAGTTGTACCGGTTGTTAAAGATGTATTAAACAAAGGTATTTTTGATATTTGTCGCGAAATTGGTGAAATTTCTAAGAAAGCACGTGCAGGTAAATTAACATCTAAAGATATGCAAGGTGGTAGCATGACTATCTCTAGCCTTGGCGGTATTGGTGGTACACAATTTACACCTATCGTTAATGCACCTGAAGTCGCTATTTTAGGTGTTTCTAAATCTGCTATGAAACCACAGTGGAATGGTAAAGAGTTTGAGCCTCGTTTAATGGTTCCTCTTGCGCTTTCTTATGACCATCGTGTTATTGATGGTGCTGACGGTGCACGCTTTATTACAGCTGTTAACAACTACTTATCTGATCTACGTACCCTGATCTTATAATCTTTGTTAACTAGGTCGGCATTTGTGCCGACCATTCATTTTACATTCATATAACATTTGAATAGACTATAAACCCTATTTTGAGTGTTCGTTTATTGAGGTCAACATGAGTAAAGAAATTAAAGCACAAGTTGTTGTATTAGGTTCTGGCCCTGCGGGATACTCTGCAGCTTTCCGTGCAGCGGATCTAGGTCTTGAAACTGTATTAATTGAAAAATATGAAACGCTTGGCGGTGTTTGTTTGAACGTTGGTTGTATTCCTTCTAAAGCATTACTACATGTGTCTAAAGTAATTGAAGAAGCAAAAGCATTATCTGAGCATGGTGTACTATTTGGTGAGCCATCAACAGATATCGATAAAATTCGTATCTGGAAAGAAAAAGTAGTATCACAGCTAACTGGCGGCCTACAAGGCATGGCTAAAATGCGTAAAGTAACCACCGTTAACGGTTGGGGACGCTTTACTGGCGCGAATACTATCGAAGCTACAAACCGTGAAGGTGAAGTAACAACAATCACTTTTGATAACGCAATTATTGCTGCCGGTTCTCGCCCTGTTAAACTTCCGTTTATTCCACATGATGACCCACGTGTTTGGGATTCTACTGATGCATTAGAGCTTAAATCAGTACCAAAACGTTTACTTATTTTAGGCGGTGGTATCATCGGTCTTGAAATGGGAACTGTTTACAAATCATTAGGTTCTGACGTTGATGTTGTTGAATTTGCAGACCAATTAGTACCTGCTGCCGATAAAGATATTGTGCAAGTTTATACTAAGAAAGTTAAAAATAAATTCAACATCATGCTTTCAACTAAAGTAACTGCTGTTGATGCAAAAGAAGATGCGTTATACGTTTCTTTTGAAGGTAAAAATGCACCTGCTGAAGCAAAACCTTATGATGCTGTATTAGTTGCTGTTGGTCGTGTACCTAACGGTCTTACTATTGATGCTGAAAAAGCTGGCATTAAAGTAACAGAGCGCGGTTTCATTGAAGTTGATAAGCAAATGCATACTAATGTACCGCATATCCATGCTATCGGTGATATTGTTGGTCAACCAATGTTGGCTCATAAAGGTGTGCATGAAGGTCATGTTGCTGCTGAAGTTATTGCTGGCAAAAAACATTACTTTGATCCTAAAACAATTCCTTCAATTGCCTACACAGAGCCAGAAATGGCATGGGTTGGTGTAACTGAAAAAGAAGCAAAAGAGCAAGGTCTTAACTACGAAAAATCAGTATTCCCTTGGGCGGCTTCTGGTCGTGCAATCGCGTCTGATTGTTCTGATGGTTTAACTAAGCTTATCTTTGATAAAGATACTCACCGTATTATTGGTGGTTCAGTGGTTGGTACTAACGCAGGTGAACTACTAGGTGAAATCGGTCTAGCAATCGAAATGGGTTGTGATGCTGAAGATATCGCATTAACTATTCATGCTCACCCAACGTTACATGAGTCAGTTGGTTTAGCTGCAGAGATTTATGAAGGTTCAATTACTGATCTTCCAAATGCTAAAGCAGTAAAACGTAAATAATACTCGTTTATTTCTAGCATATTAAAAAAGCTTGTTGCCTTAGGGTAGCAAGCTTTTTTTATGGGCGAAGGTTTTTCAGCGCTTTATCTCATATGGTTTATGCATTCCTGTTTTCATTAATGCTGTTTTCATTGATACAGAACGATATTGTAGTGTTTGATATTGTAATGACTGATAGTACCTTGATCGAAATACTTCAATAAGTTAGTAAGAGCGATTGCTAGAATCAGAACCTAATAGGCGTAATATAAGCGACTTTCGTAACGCTTTAATACAACTAGGTTATACAAACGCATTATACGGGCTTGGCTTGCAATAAGGTGCTTGACGGGCGAAGGTGATATGACGTTGGAAAATATGAGTTAAAGCGGTGAGGTTGTTATTAATTTTATAAAAAAGGGCTACTTATTATGGTTGATTATAAGATTTCTCTTAATCAACCAAAATAAATAACCCATATTTATTTTAAGTATTTTAATTATTATTCAAGTAACTATTCAAATGACTGTTCAAGTTACTCTTTAATAAATAATATGTTACAGCATTCTAACAGCAACAGGTTTGCCAGTGTATTTAGTGTTCATCTCTTGTGCAGGTGGCACAAAATCAGTTAGGTTAATACCTTCTACTGCTTGTTTGTACTCTTCAATCGTAGGGAATCGACCTAATACGGTTGCTAGCACAACTAAAGGTGTAGAACCTAACAATGATTCACCTTTCTTCTCGCTAGTATCTGCTACCACACGACCTTGGAATAAGCGTGTTGATGTTGCAATAACAGTATCACCTGGTTCAGCTTTTTCTTGGTTACCCATACACAAGTTACAGCCTGGGCGTTCTAGGTACATAATATTTTCATATTTAGTACGCGCCGAACCTTTAGGGTTAGCGTCATCGAATTCAAAACCTGAGTATTTCTGTAAAATATCCCAATCGCCTTCAGCTTTTAGCTCATCAACAATATTGTATGTTGGTGGGGCAATAACTAATGGTACTTTAAATTCAACTTTGCCATTATGTTTTTCAATGTTGCGTAACATTTGAGCGATGATTTGTATGTCACCTTTATGCACCATACATGAACCAACAAAGCCTAAATCTACTGGTTTATTATTGTAGAAAGAAAGAGGGCGGATCACATCATGTGTATAACGCTTAGATACATCGTCATTATTTACATCTGGGTCAGCAACCATTGGCTCATCGATAGTATCTAGGTCAACAACTACTTCTGCGAAGTACTTCGCATTGTCGTCCGGTGATAAAGCTGGGTTTGTACCAGATTTGATTTCTTCAATACGTTTGTCAGCTAAAGCGATTAAACCGTGTAGTGTTTTCGCTTTATTTTCCATTCCCTTGTTGATCATTATCTGGATACGGCTCTTAGACAGTTCAAGAGACCCAATTAATGTATCATCCTGAGAAATACAGATAGAAGCTTTTGCTTTCATTTCTGCAGTCCAGTCAGTGAAAGTGAATGCTTGGTCTGCTAATAAAGTACCAATGTGTACTTCAATTACGCGGCCTTGGAAAACGTTATCGCCAAATTGCTTAAGCATTTGCAATTGAGTTGCATGTACCACATCACGGAAATCCATATAAGGTTTCATATCACCTTTAAAGGTAACCTTAACTGATTCAGGGATAGGCATTGTTGCTTCACCTGTTGCAAGTGCAAGTGCTACAGTACCTGAGTCAGCACCAAATGCGACACCCTTAGACATACGCGTATGAGAATCACCACCAATAATAATCGCTTGGTCATCAACGGTTATATCATTCAATACTTTATGAATAACATCGGTCATTGGAGCGTATACACCCTCTGGATCACGGGCGGTGATCAGACCAAATTTACTCATGAAACTCATCAACTTAGGGATGTTAGCCTGTGCTTTACTATCCCATACTGATGCAGTGTGACAACCAGACTGGTAAGCGCCATCAACAATAGGAGAGATTACCATTGCTGCCATTGACTCTAGTTCTTGAGAGGTCATTAATCCCGTTGTATCTTGAGAGCCAACGATATTCACTGTTACACGTACGTCAGAACCCGCATGTAGATCTGATTCTGAAGCAACACCTACTGCATTTTTATTGAATATTTTTTCAACTGCAGTTAAGCCTTGTCCTTCATGAGAAATCTCTTTAGAAGGGGCATAAACAGGTTGTAGTGGAACACCTAGTGTTTCAGCTGCAAAGTTTTGTAGTTTTTTACCAAAAACAATTGCGTAAGAACCACCGGCTTTCATGAATTCAACCGATTGCGGTGTGAATGCAGAAGAGATATCTACTAGCTCTTCATCACCGTTGTATAGTTTCTTAGTTTTGGTGTTAATAGTCAGTACGGTACCTGTTGCTACTGAATAAACTTCTTCTAATACAGGGTCACCATTGTCGTTGAGTACTGTTTTACCATCGGCATCGGTCTTTTTAACCCAGTTTTTAAGGTCTAAACCAATCCCACCAGTTACACCAACTGTGGTTAAAAATATTGGAGATATACCATTGGTGCCGGCTACAACGGGAGCAAAGTTTACAAATGGAATGTAAGGACTTGCCTGTTCACCAGCCCATAAAGCAACGTTGTTAACACCAGACATGCGAGAAGAGCCCACGCCCATTGTGCCTTTTTCAGCAATTAACATTACTTTTTTGCCTGGGTATTGCTTTTGCAGTGCTTGAATGTCTGCTTGTGCTTCTGGAGATATTAAGCACTTTCCGTGTAGTTCACGGTCTGAACGTGAATGCGCTTGATTACCTGGCGATAATAAGTCAGTAGAAATATCACCTTCACCAGCGATGTAGGTAACAACTTCTATTTTTTCAGCTATTTCAGGAAGTTTGGTATAAAAGTCTGCTCTGGCATAACTTTCAAGAATGTCTTTAGCAACAGTATTACCTGCTTTGAAGGCTTCCTCTAAACGGCTTGTATCTGCTTCATACAAAAATACTTGTGTTTTTAATACTTCAGCGGCGGGGTGTGCAACTGATGAATCGTCAGATAATGCTAAATCAAGAAGAACTTGAATTGAAGGCCCACCTTTCATGTGTGACAACAACTCAAAAGCAAATGTAGGGGTAATTTCTTCTACTACTGACTGACCTAAAATAATTTCTTTTAAAAACTCAGACTTAACACCTGCAGCGCTAGTTGTGCCCGGTAAGGTGTTATAGATGAAAAAATGCAGTGAATCTTTACGATACTCATTATTTACATCTTTAATTTGAGCAATTATTTCAGATAATAATTCAGCACCATCAATCGGCAGAGGAGCCAATCCAAGATCCTTTTTACGACTTTCAATTTCCTTGATGTACTCTATATATAGATTCATTTAAAACTCTCTCTAGCTATAATGTGCTAACAATATTGTCATCATTAGCAAGGACAAAATTCAGCAGTAGTTTACCTTATTTTTCTACTACTAAGAATCATTTGCTTAATTTAACATTAAATTAACATTAATCTTGTGATTTATGCCTGATAGAATAGACACTTATATTAATCTTATTAAATTATTACTCATTCCGTTAACGCTTTTCCTTGATCTCTCCTATGTGTATTTATTTTTGCTTATTGAATGGTAACGGCCATACATAATTAAAAATTTAATGTCTAAGAAAGGTACGATTTTACTATAAAAATGGCTCTGCTTAATGATAACTGCGCCGCTTATTTTCTTTTATTATGAACTATTAATAGTTATAAATGTGATTATTTCTTGGTCATACACTAAGCATTTAAACAAACACCATGATGAAGCGGCTTATAAGGGTGTTTGTACTAATATTAGGGAAATTATTTGCTTAGCAACTGAGATAAAAAGGGATCAAATAAAAAGCTGATTTAGTAAAGCTGATACAGTGCTAGTGACTTGAAAGGCTGAGTTTTTAATATGGCATTCATACTATTTTTAGAATGAAAAAGCGTGCTTAGGTAACTAATTTGGTTTTTTATTTGCATGATATAAAACTTACCCTATAGTAAATGTTTATGATAAAATTATTACAAAATTATGATGATCATGAAATACGTTTGTGTTTTTATGTTAATTTGATAATATGTTTGAGATTCTATAAGAGATTGCTCAAGCAGTCCGAAAATTAAAATAAAAAATGGTCAAATCCACAGAGATTGGCATTTATATAAAACAAAAAATGGGTACTATTATTATGTTAGAAAAAAGTTTAGTTGTGGGTGAATTCCACATTGATACAAGCCAAAACAGTTTAATACACGGAAGTCGAAAAGTTTATTTAGGTCCATTGCGTACATCACTTTTACATTTTCTATGTAAAAACGTAAACACAGTGGTTACTCGCGAAGATCTTGCTCAACATGTATGGGGACGTCTAGTTACAGACCATACTATCAACCAACATATTTCTCAACTACGCAAGAGTGTAGGTACTTTAAGTCTTCATGGTTTAAACATTTCTACTATCCCTAAGCGTGGCTACATTGCGCGTATGGAAGGGTTAGCTGTTTCTGAAAGTACAGTATCTCCAATGGCTCAAGGTGATTTAACTGCAAATGCGATTACAAATATGAAAGTATTAGTCGTTGAAGGTGAAGCTGAAGGTCGTATTCAACTGATTGAACAACTTGAAGCATTGAATGTTTCTTATGTTGAAGGTGTTGCTACTCGCGTAGAAGCAGAGCGTTCAATCGCCCTACAGGATTTCGATTTAATCATTGTTGATGCATTATTAGCTGATTGCTCTGGTATCGAGTTAATTAAATCAATTCGTACTGGTCAAACATCAGCATCTGCTGATATTAGCATCCTAAACTCTCACCACGACGTACAACGTGAGTTATTAGGGTTAAATAGCCTATTAGACGTTCAAGGTTTATTGTTAAAACCATTTGAATCAAACCGTTTGAAACAAATGTTGATGGTAGCAAGTAAATCTAATGTTGTTTTAAAACCACAAGCTGCTTATGAATTAATACCAACTAATGTTGTGGCAACTGCACAACTAAAGGTAGCAGTTAACTCTTAGTAGTTAACGTATATATAAAAAAAGCCTTTGCATCAGCAAAGGTTTTTTTTTGCCTAAAATATCATTGATATTCATTAACGACTACTATTACCCATCAAAACTATTAACTTATGGTTTCGCATAAATTTCCATGCAGCTATTCTAAAACTGTTTATACTTCTGCTATTAAATAAATCAAAAGAGATTAACGTAATGGAATTTGACTTTAAAAAAGACTATTTCAGTGATAAAGCGACAGTGAAACTGTCCATGGGTCATGAAGCATTTGGGACTTGGTTAGAGCAAGAGGGTCAAAAGAAAGACTGGGTAGAAACATTAATTACTGTGATTAAAAAACTGCAACAACGTGAAATGAAAGAGTATAAATTAATAGGTAGTGAGTTTTGTTTATACTTAAATACAGAAGAAGCAAGTATCATCAATCATAGTTTACATCATTCAGAGTCTGATTTAGAGGATGCAAATGACTTGAATTTTTATGATCAAGAAATCCAAGCTGAATGTGGCTTGGAAGACTTTTTGAATTTATTAGAATCTTGGTTAGACTTTATCTGATCCTGTCATCGCTAAAAATGATAACAAATAGACAGTTATTTATTTCAACCATTTACTTTAATTAAAAAAGTAAATGGTTGTTTATTTCTGCTAAAATTTTGAAGCTATATCGAATCTTTAAAAAATAGGACTAGTGGCGTAATACTAATGTAGCCATTCCTAAGAATGAGAATAGACCAATAACATCCGTTACCGTTGTTAATGCCATACCACCCGCTAATGCAGGGTCTATTTTATATTTATGCATCAATAGCGGAATACATACGCCCGCAACACCTGCAATTGAAAGATTGATGAACATCGCGCCAGCAATAATATAACCAACTTGCATATCACCTTTCCATAGAACAACCGCAGTAGCTACTAACACTGCCCAAATCATACCATTTAATAGGCCAATGGCGGCTTCTTTACCAATTAACCAGCGCGTATTACTACTACTTATGTGTCCAACGGCAATGCCGCGTATGACTAAGGCTAAGGTTTGATTACCGGCAATACCGCCCATACTAGGAACAATGGTCATTAATACAGCAAGTGTTGCTACTTGCTCTAAAGTGGCTTCAAACATATTGGAAACAGAAGCGGCGATAAAAGCGGCAATCAAGTTAACTGATAACCAAACCGTACGACGTTTAGCACTGGGTAAAATGGGAGCGAAGGTATCTTCATCGTCATCCATACCCGCCATACCCATCATTGAATGTTCTGCATTCTCTCGAATGATATCAACGACATCATCGATGGTAATACGACCTAGCAGTTGCTTATTATTATCGATAACGGGCGCTGAAATCCAATCATGCCGTTCAAATAGTTTTGCTATTTCATTTTCTTCCATTAACACTTGTAGTGGTTCAGTGTCATGATTCATTACATCACTGATAATAGAGGTAGGCTCTACAGTTAATAAGGTCGATAAGGAAACATCACCGAGTAATTTGTTATCAGTGTCGACTACGTACAAGGCATCCGTAGTATCTGGAAGTGAACCTTTTAAACGTAAATAGCGTAAAACCACTTCTATAGTGACATCGGGACGAACGGTTACCGTATCGGTATTCATCATTGAACCGGCGGTATCTTCTGGAAAGGCCAGAGCTAATTCGACTCGTTGTCTATCTTGCGCATCCATTTGCTCTAATACAGCACGGTAAACTGTATCGGGAATACCACGAAGGACATAGGCTAAGCCATCGGTTTCCATACCTTCAGTCGCTGCGACTAGATTATCGGTGCCCATTAAATTAATGATGCCATCTTTTGCATCTTCGTTTAATTCTTCGAGGATTTCCCCGTGTTGATCATGGTCTGTTAGATTCCATAATACTTTACGGTTAGCAGGGGGAGAGGACTCTAATAGAAAGGCAACATCACAGGCTGGCATTTTGTCCAAAATACTACGTGCTCGGACAAACATTCCACTATCGAGTGCTTTATTAACTTCTTTAAGTCGTAGCTGGGTATTATCAACCTTAGTGTTTTCCAGCATACGAACTCCTTTTTATTATTCTTCTTCTAAGAACTTATTTTCAATGAGTTCTGTGACGGCTTGCATCGCTTGTTTTGCTTCTGGGCCTTTCGCTTCAATTTCAATTTCTTGACCAAAACACGTTTCTAATACTAATAATCCTAAAACACTACCAGCATCAGCTTGTTTACCATTATGAGTGATGATAATTTGCGCATCAAAAGCGTTGACGAGTTCAACTAATTTGATGGTTGCTCGAGTGTGCAGACCTAATTTATTTTGTATTGTAATTGTTTGCTTAATGATATCCAACAGGAATTACTCCTTTAAACATTTATGTTCAATTTGTACTTGGTATTTGTGTTTGAAACGGGCTGCTATTTGCTCTGTAACATAAACTGAACGGTGTCTACCACCGGTACAACCGATAGCGATTGTTACATAGTTTCTATTGTTTTGTTCTAAATGTGGTAACCAAGTAAGAAACAAGTTTTCTATATTCGTGATTGTTTCTTTGACTAAAGGAAATGTATTCAAATAATCTTGGATCAGTTTGTCCTTGCCAGAATATTGTTTTAAATTCTTTTCCCAGTAAGGGTTAGGCAGAAAACGGACATCAAAAATATAATCAGCGTCTTCAGGGTGTAAGTGTTTAAACCCAAAAGATTGAAAAATCACTAATACATTGCTTTTACTAGAGCCTTGCAAGTAAATCTTAAGGTGTTCATTTAAGTTGTGGACGGAGAGCGAGGTGGTATCAATTGAAAAAGCGGCCAATGCTTTTAAAGGAGCAAGCATTTCATTTTCTAACTCTAAGGCCTGAGATAAAGATAACTTTTGTTTAGACAGTGGGTGTAAACGTCGAGTTTCGCTATAACGTCTAATTAACTCACTGGTTAATGCGTCGATATAGATAATTTCTAATTCGACTTTTTGTTGCAGTGATTCAATCAGTTTTTTTATCGCATCAACGTCAGAGGGCATATTGCGGATGTCTAAACTGACTGCTACTTTGTTATCTTTAGGAGCTACCGTATCAACTAATTGTTCTAATAATTGATACGGGACCCCATCAATGCAGTTGTAACCTAAATCTTCCAGGACATGGAGGGCAATTGTTTTTCCTGAGCCTGACCGACCACTAATAACAATTAACTTCATATGTTCTCCTAAAATTTTATAGGGTTAATAACTCAAATAACTCTTCATTAGTCTTTGCGCAACGTAATTGACGCAGAAATTGCTTATCTAATAGCTTTTGGCTTATTTCTGACAGCGCAGCAAGGTATTCTTTACACAGATCCTCAGGAACAAATATAGCAAATAATATATCTACTTTGTTACCATCATATGAATCATAATCGATACCTGATTCACATTGCAAAAATACAGCTGTCGCAGGGGAGTCGCTAGATATTTTAACATGAGGGAGAGCAATGCCAGAACCTACACCAGTAGAGCCAATTTTTTCGCGGGCAATTAAACTTTCGAATAATTCCTGAGCATCTAAATTTAATTGTTGTGCAGCAATAATACTGATTTTTTCTAATGCACCTTTTTTACTGGTGCATGCCGTTTGGCAGAAGACTGAATCTTTATTTAATAAAGTAGATATTTTCATAATATATTTAACTGTATTTAACGAACGCGCGAGTTTAGCAGGTTAGTATTAAATGACTATAGTTAATCTCATTTTTATTTGCATTGCTCACTATTTAAAGTAATTGTTTACGTTGGTTAGAAGGCGGAATACCTAAAGATTCGCGGTATTTTGCAATGGTGCGCCGTGCAACCTGAATACCTTTTTCTTCCAGTAATTGTGTTATTTTATTATCACTTAAGGGTTTATTTGTCGGCTCTGCTGCGACTAATTTTTTAATTAATGCACGAATTGCCGTTGATGAACATTCGCCACCACCATCTGTTGCAACATGACTTGAAAAGAAAAATTTTAATTCATAAATACCGCGAGGTGTGTGCATAAATTTTTGTGTTGTCACTCGGGATATAGTCGATTCATGCATTTCTACTTCAAAGGCAACATCATTTAATACCATAGGTTTCATGGATTCATCGCCATATTCGAAAAAGGCTTGTTGCTGTTGAACAATACAGTTAGATACTTTTAACAAAGTTTCGTTACGGCTTTCTAAGCTCTTAATAAACCATTTTGCTTCTTGTAAATGACCTTTGATAAATTGTGAATCTGTTTTACTGATATTACCTTTACAAAGGCTAGCATATTGTTCATTTATAGATAAGTTAGGGTCACAATCTTGATTTAATGAAACACGCCACTGGCCGTTAATTTTCTTAACATAAACATCAGGCACTATATATTGCGTTTCACTGGTTTCAATACTGTTACCAGGCCTCGGTTCTAGGCTCTGAATTAAGCGCATTATTTCAGATAGTTGGCTTTCTTTGAATTTGCTTTTTCTGGCTAATGTTCGATAGTCTCGATTACCGAGTAACTCCATATATAGCTCAAGAATTAAAATAGCTTCTTCACGCCAAGGAGTGGTAACGGGTAATTGGCGTAGTTGAATTTGCAAGCATTCTTGTGTTGAACGTGCGGCAACGCCTAGCGGGTCAAAATGTTGAATGCGCTTTAATACAACTTCAACTTCATCCAACTCTAAGCCTTCAAGATCTGCTTCTAAACTTTCTAAAATACTGTCACAACTTGTCGTTAAATAACCGGATTCATCAATTGAATCAATAATCGCCATGGCAATGACTTGGTCGGTTTCAGTAAAGGGAGTGAGTTGCATTTGCCATAACAAGTGATCCTGTAATGAAGTTGAGGACTCACCTTGGTAAACGGAATCTTCACCATCATAGGCTACAGCATTGGAGCTAGTGCCTGTAATAGGTGTTGACGTGTAAGACTCTTCCCACTCTTTTTCTGCCGGTAAATCATCGGAAAATTCTTGTTGTGAGATAGCGTCAGAAGTATCAAGTTGGCTACTGTCAGATTCTTTGACTGTTTCTTCTGAGCCCGTTTGATCGTCTTGTTCTAAAAGAGGATTGGAATCTAGCGCGTTTTGAATCTCTTGTTGTAGATCGAGTGTTGAAAGCTGCAACAATTTTATTGCTTGTTGTAATTGAGGGGTCATCGCTAATTGCTGACCCATTTTCAATTGTAAACCTTGTTTCATCAAAACATATATTCCTAGAACTTATTGCTCAATTAAAAATAACTATACCTTAAAGTTTAAATTGTTCACCTAGATAAACGCGTTTTACATGATCGTTTGCTAATATTTCGTCTTGCGTCCCAATAGCTATAATTTCTCCGTGACTTACGATATAAGAGTGCTCACACACATCCAAGGTTTCACGTACATTATGATCTGTAATTAATACACCTAACCCACGGTCTCGCAACTGTTGGATAATATTCTTAATATCAATAACCGAAATAGGATCGACACCAGCAAAGGGTTCATCGAGTAAAATAAATTTGGGTTCAGTAGCCAGTGCACGTGCAATTTCAACACGGCGTCGTTCGCCACCTGATAAGCTCATGCCTTTATTATCTCGAATATGAGTAATATGAAACTCTTCGAGTAGCGTATTCAATTTATCGTCTCGCTCAGCCTGCGTTAATTCTTTACGGGTTTGCAGAATACCCATGATATTTTCTGTCACAGTTAAACGACGAAAGATAGAAGCTTCCTGTGGTAAATAACCAATGCCTTTTTGCGCGCGAATATGCATAGGATCACTGGATATATCTTGATCATCAATGATAATAGAGCCTTGATCTTGTTTCACTAAGCCAACAACCATATAAAATGAGGTGGTCTTACCTGCACCGTTAGGCCCTAATAACCCTACGATTTCACCTGTTTTAACCGTTAACCCTACACCGTTAACAACAGTTCGGCCTTTATAGCTTTTTACTAATCCCGTCGCACGTAATTCAGCCATCGTTATTTTTCCTCTTCTATTGTTTTTGGTGTAGAGGAATTAGATGACTTTTTAGTTTTATCTTTTTCAAATTGAGCGGGTAAAAAAACTGTTTGAACCCGTTCTTGTTTTGCTTTATCGGTGCTGACATTAAGTTCTTGAGATTCTAAAAAATAAACAATTTTAGCGCCATTAATTTGGCTATCTAGTTGTTTTACCTGCGCATTTTTAGTCAAGGTTATGGTGCCTTTCGCGACATCATAGAGAATATGTTTTGCTTGAGCATCTAGGGGTTTTCCATCATCCTGCGTTTGATGAAAAGTAGCCACATTACCTTCTGCTATCATCGTTTCATGGTTAGGTTTATTACCACGCACAACAGTAAGCTTATCGGCTGTAATTTTAATCGAGCCTTGTGTGAGTAAAACTTCATCTGTGAAAATGACAGTATTGCTCTTCATGTTTGCATGCTGTTTTACCGATGAAACATGGATCGCTTGATCAAAATCAGACTCTAATGCCAGTGCGCTTGCACTGAACAATGTGATAGTAATAAGTGAAACTGCTAATTTATTTAGATTCATTAAAATATACCGCTTTTGTATTCGAATTAAGTGTCATTTCTTCTGTTTCCATCGATGCCCACATTCCAACCCCTTGTTGGCGCATTTGTGGCCCAGTCCAGTCGACTTGTAATGGCGTGGTGATAATTTTACTATCTAGCATTACCGTGGCTTCATCGGTAGACATTGTTTGTACAATCTGATCTTTACTTAAGTTTTCAATCAATACTTTACCTGAAAGTACTAATTTATATTTATCCGTTAACGTACCCTTTAGGCTTGTTAATTGCCATGTAGAAACGACACCAGTTTGTATGTTTTTGTTATAAACGACTACTTTAGGCGACTCAAAGTGAGTTGACTCATCTTCCGAATAGTTAGTCATTTTATCTGCAAAAACACGATAATCATTGAACCCTAGTGGATCATAATGCTGGCTTGTAACATCATCGGCGATATAACTTGGATGGTGTTCAGGTAATGAGGGCACCTCTATTTCTGGTTTAATATACACCCAAAATACAAAGGCGACGATTAAAGCAATAAAAGGAATGCTTTGACGTTTATTCATTTATTCACTTTTACCTTGCGTCATAGATAGTTGACCATGGCATTGTAGGAATAGGTCACATATTTCACGTACCGCACCAAATCCGCCTTTAGTCGTTGTCACTAAATCTGCCTGCTGAATCACCAACGGGTGAGCATCATTGACAGCAACACCTAATCCAGAAAGTACCATGACAGGCAAATCCACAACATCATCGCCGATATAGGCCGTTTGCTCAGGTGTTAATAGTAATTGTTCAAGTAATGACTGATAAACCGTTAACTTGTCATCTTTACCTTGAAAAATATGTTTAATACCCAATGCCGTCATTCTATTTTTTACGATGTTAGATTCTCTGCCTGTAATAATGGCAACATCAATACCTTGTTGCATGATCGCTTTTAATCCAAAACCATCTTTTGTATGAAATGCTTTTAATTCTTCGCCGTCATTTCCCATATAAATCCGACCATCTGAAAAAACACCATCTACATCACAAACAAAAAGTTTTATTTTTTGTGCTCGTTGAAAATTAGTTGTGCTGATTTTTCCATAGGGTGTATCGATCATTTATAGGCTCTTTTTTAAATAGGTGGTGATTTAAGGGTAAAAATATCAAAATGTGTACATTAAGGCGAGCATTGTTTACTTGAGTATTTAACTGTCATCATAACAAGACTGCTTATTATTAAATAGCGTAAACAATACTAATACTTAGATTATTTAGTTAATTTACTGACTAAGTGAATAATGAAAACAAAGAACAGCCTATGATAATTGAAAATAACCGCTATTCTTCGACTAATTTTTGCTTATTTAGAACTTTATGGGGTAAATTCGCTCTAAATTGATACTTTACTGACTTTATCGTCGATTATTAATTGCCTTTCTTGTCTGAATTATTAGACTGAGCTTTCGTTTCCTTAGAGAAAATGTATTCATGCCAACATCACACATTGTTATTAATCAACTTAGTTTCTCGCGCCAGCAAAAGAAAATATTTGATAACCTCGATATGCAATTTGAACGAGGTAAAATTACTGCCGTGCTTGGGCCAAGTGGAATAGGTAAAACTACCCTATTAAAATTAATCGGTGGACAGATTCCCGCGGACAATGGCGAGGTCATTTTTAATGGCACATCTATTCACCAATGCTCGCAAAAAGCGCTTTATGAAGTTAGAAAAAAAATGGGCATGTTATTTCAAAGCGGTGCTTTATTTAATGATCTAACGGTATTTGAAAATGTCGCTTTTCCGCTACGAGAACATACTCAGTTAGACGAAAAGCTCTTAACAACATTAGTGTTAATGAAATTGAATGCGGTCGGTTTACGTGGCGCAAAGGATCTACATCCTTCGCAATTATCAGGAGGGATGGCAAGGCGTATTGCGTTAGCACGTGCGATTGCACTGGATCCTGAAGTGGTCATGTATGATGAACCTTTTACTGGCCAAGATCCTATTTCAATGAATGTATTATTGAAACTAGTTAAACAACTTAATGATACCTTAGGTTTGACTTCTATTATTGTTTCCCATGATGTCAATGAGGTACTTTCAATTGCCGACAATGTGTATGTATTTGCAGAGAAAAAAATCATCGCTGAAGGCTCTGTCGAGGAAGTGTTAGCGCAAAAAGATAATGCATTATTACAACAATTTTTAGCCGGTGCAGTGCAAGGTCCTGTTCCATTTCATATGCCTGCTGATGATTACCAAGCAGACTTAGAAAAGGCGAATTTATAATGCTACAAGGGGGACTGCAATTGTTACAAAATATTGGTGCATTTACTTTACAACAAATCGAGGGTGCCGGGAAATCAGCGTTGATGTTTTATCGTACGTTGTTTACTAAACCTCATCCTAAATTATTTAGTTTGTTTATTAATCAACTATATCATTTAGGTATTTTATCCTTGCCTATTATTGTTACAGCTGGCTTGTTTATTGGTATGGTGCTGAGTTTACAAGGTTATTATGTTTTAGTGGATTATGCAGCGGAAGAAAGTTTAGGCAGTATGGTCGCGCTATCATTATTACGCGAATTAGGGCCTGTGGTTGCAGCATTGTTATTTGCGGGAAGAGCTGGATCTGCGTTAACTGCTGAAATTGGCCTTATGCAAAGTACAGAGCAAATTGCGAGCATGGAAATGATGGCGGTGTCGCCATTAAAACGTGTTATTGCACCTCGACTCATTGCTGGTGTGGTGGCATTACCTTTATTAACACTTATTTTTAATGTGGTGGCTATTTGGGGCGGATATTTAATTGGTGTGAGCTGGATGGGAATAGATGGTGGTGCTTTCTGGTCTGTAATGGAAGGCAGTGTTAATTTCGGTCCCGACGTGCTCAATGGTATAATCAAAAGTCTGATCTTTGCTGTTATTGTTACTTGGGTTGCTTTATTTAATGGCTTTCACGTTATCCCTAATGCACAGGGCATTAGTAGAGCAACCACAAAAACCGTGGTGTTAGCTTCATTACTCGTTTTAGGAATGGATTTTTTACTAACTGTTATTATGTTTGGAGGCTAAAATGCCACAGAAAAAATTAGAAATATGGGTCGGATTATTTGTTGTTGCAGCGATAGCCTCTTTTGTCGTGTTAGCATTTAGTGTTGCAGGACTATCATTTAAAGGTGAAGGTAATAGTTATACGTTACAAGCTAATTTTAATAATGTCGGTGGGTTGAAACCTCGTGCACCGGTTAAATTAGGTGGTGTTGTTGTTGGCCGTGTGGAATCTATTACCTTAGATAAAGAGTCTTATACACCGCTAGTGACACTTTCAATGTTTGAAAAACAAGGTTTTTATCCTGAAACTTCTTCACTTGCCATTTTAACCTCTGGTTTATTAGGTGAGCAATATGTCGGTATTAAACCTGGTTTTATCGATGACGGTATTGAAATGTTAGCCAACGGTGACATGGTTGAAGATACTAAGTCTGCATTGGTGCTTGAAGACCTAATTGGGCAGTTTATTTACTCTATTAATAATAAGGACGACTAATGCGTTTATTTATTTATGTTTTTGCATTTTTATATTCTCTATCATTTTCACTGATCGCAAGTGAGAGTGACATTACCAACCCTAATCAAGTACTACATTCAGTCTCAACAACCACTTTTAAGCGCTTAAACGATGAAAAAAGCCGCTTACAGAGTGAGCCTGAATATATTAAAGTGATCATTAAAGAGGAACTTATCCCTTTCTTTGATTACAAATACACTGCCTATAGTGTGGTAGGGCCTAATTTAAAAAATACCACCCCTGAACAGCGTGAACAATTTGTAGATGCTTTTCTTGCATATTTAATCAATGCTTATGGACACATATTAGGTAAATACGAGCAACAATCACTGTTGATACTTGATATTAATAACTTTAAGGGTAAGAAAATTGTCAGTATTCCTGTTAGAATGACCGACAATAATGGACAAGTAACGCAATTAGATTTTAAATTGCGTAACAATTCAAAAACAGGTGAATGGAAAGTTTTTGATGTGATTGCGGAAGGTGTCAGCATGTTAGATACCAAAAAATCTGAATTACGACCATTGATCCAGAAACAAGGGATTGATGAAGTGATCAAACTACTATTAGAGAAAAATAGTGAGTTTGTATCATGAGCAACGACCTGTTGCTTAGTCTAGATTTATTGCTCGCTAATTTAAGTGAGCAAACTTACCCTGCGATAGAGACTTACCAAACGGTTAATAATGTCGATTTATCTCAAATAAATAAAATTGATTCCGCTGGTGTCGCTTACTTAGTGCAAATTAAAACCAAATACCCTGCGCTGAAGTTGATTAATGCTTCGGACAAATTACGCATTCTCGCTGAGCTTTATGGTGTAGAAAACCTTTTTGAAAAATAGTGGTTTATTATGAATACAGAAACAATTAAAGAGAAATTGGAGCAAGCTTTAACATTAGATGTTTGTATTGTTAAAGGGGAAAGTGGCACTTTTCAAGTGATCGCAGTAAGTGAGATGTTTATTGACATGAGTCGTGTTAAAAAACAACAAACAATTTATGCTCATTTAGCGGATGATATTGCTACTAATGCAATTCATGCGTTAACCATTAAAGCATTAACGCCAGATGAGTGGCAAAAACAAAAACATTTTATTTAGTAGGTTAATAAGGATTTTCATGGGTCAATTTATTATTCAAGGTGGCTGCCAGTTAAATGGCGAGGTAACTATTTCTGGGGCAAAAAATGCCGCATTACCAATCCTATTTGCTACTTTATTATCTGAAGGTGATATTACATTAAGTAATGTACCTCTATTAAAAGATATCTCTACAACGCTTGAGTTGTTGCAAGAACTTGGTGCAACCACACAACAGGATAAGCACACTGTAAAAATTAATGCTAAAGGCGTTAAAAATTACACCGCTTCTTATGAGTTAGTAAGAAGTATGCGCGCTTCTATTTTAGCATTAGGACCATTGGTTGCGCGTTTTGGTGAAGCAGATATCTCGCTACCTGGTGGTTGTGCAATTGGTGCTCGCCCTGTGAATCTACATATTCACGGTTTAGAGCAAATGGGTGCCACAATCAAAGTTGAAGACGGCTTTATTAAAGCACGTGTTGACGGTCGTTTAAAAGGTTGTCATTTATACATGGACCTAGTGAGCGTAACAGGTACGGGCAACTTAATGATGGCTGCTGCGTTAGCCGAAGGTGTTACTACCATTGAAAATGCAGCGAAAGAGCCAGAAATTGTTGATCTTGCTAATTTCATTAATGGTATGGGTGGTAAAATATCAGGTGCTGGTACTGATACCATTACTATTGAAGGTGTTGAGACTCTAGGTGACTGCACTTATCAAGTACAACCTGACCGCATTGAAACCGGTACCTTTTTAGTTGCTGGTGTAGTGAGTGGCGGTAAAGTACGTTGTGTCAAAACTGATCCTCAGCTATTAACCGCTGTTCTGTCTAAGCTTGAAGAAGCAGGTGCATTAGTGACAACCGGTGATGACTGGATTGAAGTTGATATGACTGGTCGTACTTTAAAATCAGTTAATATTACGACTGCTCCACATCCTGCGTTCCCAACGGATATGCAAGCACAATTTACGCTACTTAATACGGTTGCACCAGGCACAGGTCGTATCAAAGAAAATATCTTTGAAAACCGCTTTATGCACGTACCTGAATTAATTCGTATGGGCGCTAATATCGAGCTAGATGGCAATTTAGCTATTTGTGGTGATAATGATAAGTTAAGCGGGGCAATCGTTATGGCAACTGATTTACGGGCATCTGCTAGCCTTGTTATTGCTGGTTTAATTGCACAGGGCGAAACAATTGTTGATGAAATTTATCATATAGACCGTGGCTATGAAGCGATTGAAGATAAATTGATTCCATTGGGCGCAAAAATGCGTCGTGTAGAGTCTTAATTGATATAGCGTATTCTCGCTATTGATGAGACAGATAAAAAAGAAAGCTAAGGCTTTCTTTTTATTATCTAATTTTTACGAATAATGGATCATGCTTGGGCTTTATTAACAGAATGAAGTAGCTAATTTGGCTACTTTAGTACTGAAATTGTCGTAGCTGTTTTACTTGTTTTAGTCAGTGAAGGTGTTGTAGTTGCTTTGGTTGTTTTAGTTGCCGTAGATTCTTTAGCTGCTTTGGTTATTTTAGTGAATATAGTTGTCATAGCTGCTTATGCCTGATCTAAAATCAGACAGATTATTGATAGCTTTTATTGTTGTAATTCACCAATCATGACATCAAGGACTTGTTCTTTACCCTCTCTTAAGATTGTTATTTTTGTTGCAGAGCCAGGTTTAATTTTAGCTATTTTATCCATCGTTACAATTAAGTTAATTGCATCTTTATCATCAATTTTTAGAATAATGTCATTCTTTTGCATGCCGGCTTTTTGTGCTGGTCCGTTGTCGATTATTTTTTTAACTATAATACTATTTTTAGCCTCTAGCCCCCATAAGCGAGCTAGTAAAGGATCTAAATTCTCCGCTTCAATGCCTAATGAACCACGAATTACTCGGCCATCTTGAATTAGACTCTGCATTACAAATTTTACTAGACGGTAGGGGATTGCAAAGCTAATACCGTAAGTCACATTACGTGTACCTGTGTAAAATTCTGACGTATTAATACCAACCAGTTCTCCGTAACTATTAATCAATGCACCACCGGAATTGCCTTCATTAATCGCAGCGTCGGTTTGAATAAAGTCTTGTCGTCCTGTGCTGCTCATTCCGCTGCGACCAGTTGCACTGATCACGCCTTGAGTAATGGTTTGGCCAAGATTGTAAGGATTACCAATAGCTAAGACTAGATCTCCAATTTCTGCAATATAATCAGAATTTTGTGGGATCACTGGAAGGTTGTTTGCTTCAATTTGTAATACTGCTAGGTCAGTGATCACATCACTACCAATGACATTAGCCGTGAATAAGCGACCGTCCTGTAAAGCAATTAAGATTTGATCTGCCTCTGCGATAACATGGTGATTAGTGACAATATAACCTCTCTTATCAAGGATAATGCCCGAGCCTAATCCCGTAGGTTGTAACTGTTGTTTGGATCCCACACTAGAGTCTATATATTGCTGAGAGTAAATGTTAACAACTGATGGTGCTGCTTTTTTTACTGCATCTGAGTAACTAATAAGTGCAGGTTTATAACTGCGATCATTTTCTAAGCTCTTATATATTTTTGGCCCATAAATAATCAGCGCGGCAAGAAATAACCCCCACAGAACAGGTTTAACTAGATAATTAACGTATTGTATTAGCTTCATATTTTTGACTAATGGGTAATGAATACAAAAAATGGAAGCTTAGTATATAGAAAACTATGCACAGACGGAAAATTAGTTTTTAATTAATGGGAATTTGCACAAAAAAAAACATCGCCCTGAAGCGATGTTTGATTAATTTATTTTCTTATTTCAATCGCTCAAATAGCGACTAATCATTAAGAAATAACGTGTACAGAAGAAGTATTAGTTGTACCAGAAGAAACTAGTGCACCAGTTACCATCACGACTTTATCGCCAGTAACTACTAAACCTTGCTCTTTAGCTAAATCCATACCTAATTTATAGAATTCTTCCATTGATGCCTGTTGTTCGATAACCTTTGCAGAAACACCTTTAGTTAATGCTAATTGTTGACGAGTTTTAGCATTACTAGTTAGTGCTAAAATAGGCATTGATGGGAAATATTTACGAATTGAACGTGCTGATTTACCTGCACCTGTCGCAACGATAATTAATTTAGCACCTAGTTGCTCTGCATTTTTAACTGCACCGCTACATACTGCTTCAGTAATACGAAGGTCCGCATCTTTTTCTTCTACTACTGGGTGAAGTACACTGTCAGTACGTGCACAGATAGAAGCCATAATTTCCACTGCTTCTGCAGGGTATTTACCTTTAGCTGACTCGCCTGAAAGCATTACTGCATCAGTACCATCGATAATTGCATTCGCAACATCACCAGCTTCAGCACGTGTTGGACGTGGGTTTTTGATCATTGAATCAAGCATTTGAGTTGCTGTAATAACAGGCTTACGTGCTTTATTTGCTTTCTCAATCATCATTTTTTGTGCAAAAATTACTTCTTCAACCGGAATCTCAACACCTAAATCACCACGAGCAACCATGATTGCGTCAGAAACCGCTAGGATCTCATCAAAGTTATCAACGCCTTCTTGGTTTTCAATTTTAGAGATGATTTGAATGTTTTCGCCGCCATTTGCTTTTAATAGCTCACGAATTTCTAGTACGTCTTCTTTCTTACGAATAAATGATGCTGCAATGAAATCGACATCTTGCTCACAACCAAAGATTAAATCGCCTTTATCTTTCTTAGACAATGCAGGTAGTTGAACTTTAACACCAGGTAGATTAACACCTTTGTTTTCGCCTAGCTCACCCGTATTCATTACTGTACAGATAACATTAGTATCAGTGATGCTTTTTACTGTCATTTCAATTAGACCATCGTCTAACAATACAGTGTTTCCAATAACAAGATCTTTTGTTAAGTTTTCGTAAGTTACTGCAACGATAGTGTTATCACCAACGATTGTTTGGTCTGTAGAAAGTGTGAATTCTTGACCTGCAGTTAATAATACATCATTACCGTTTTCTAATTTGACAGTACGGATTTCTGGACCTTTAGTATCTAAAAGAACAGCAACATTTTTACCAGTTTCTTCACACACTTCGCGGATACGTGTAATTCGAGTACCATGTTCGATGAAGTCACCGTGTGAAAAGTTAAGACGCATTACATTCATGCCGTTCTCAACTAGTTTTGTTAACATTTCTTTAGATTCTGATTTTGGACCTATCGTACATACAATTTTAGTTTTTCTCACCGTCTTTTCTCCAAGAGTGATTGTGCTTTTATTACTTATATTATTTATAGTTTTCTTTAATTTTCTTTTTTATTCTTTAGGGCGCGTATTTTACAAGAATTTTTTGAATAAAAAATGATTTATGATCAATAAATCTCCGTTAAGTAGATATTTATCCAAATTAAGCAGATATTTATCTAAGTTTTTGTAAATTTCTGTAAATTTATTACATTTTCTAGTTGAGCCTAGTCCAAAATAATATAAATGAGTCGGTTATTCCGCATTATATTTAATGCTCTCATATTTTGGGCTTGCTCCAGTGCAGAAACAAGTTCCGCTTGATTACTGATCGCAGTCTTATTAACCGCTATTATTTTATCATCTTCAAGTAAACCGATACGGCTTGCCATTGAGTTTTGTTTTACTTCAACTACATTAACGCCAACGACTGATTGCCCAGGTGCTATATCCTTTAAGATCGCACCTTCAAAAATAACCGGCAGGATAGGTGTTAATTTTGCTTTTGCAGTTGCTGTGTTGCCGCCTAATATAACGTTAATATTTTTATATTTATTGTCCTGAATCACGCTTAGGCTTACTTTTTTGCCTGCACTTAACGTTCCTATTTTTGCACGTAATGCTGCAAATGATTTTATAGCGGTTCCATTGATCGCGGTAATTACATCTCCTGCTTTTAAACCGGCTTTATCGGCAGCTGAATCAGGAGTGACTTGATAGATAAAGGCTCCTTTTGTTACATCTAATGAAAAGCTTTTAGCTAAATCTGGTGTCACTTCCCCCCCCTTAATACCTAGAATACCTCGACGAATTTCGCCAAACTCCAATAATTGTTGTGTGAGGTTTTTAACCATGTTTGATGGAATAGCAAAAGCAATACCAATGTTGCCGCCATTAGGACCCAAAATAGCAGTATTAATACCAATTAATTCGCCATTTAAGTTAAGTAATGCACCACCAGAATTACCGCTGTTAATGGCTGCATCTGTTTGAATGTAGTTTTCTAGGTTTTGTAAATTAAGACCACTTCGCCCTAATGCACTGACAATGCCCGAGGTAACCGTTTGCCCTAAACCAAAGGGGTTGCCGATAGCGATGGTAAAGTCACCGACCTGCAATTGGTCTGAGTTTGCAAATGTGATCGCAACTAAAGGCTGCTTACTTTTTATTTGTAATAATGCAATATCACTTTGTGGGTCTTGCCCAATCACTGTGGCTTTATATTGATGCCCTGAAGTTAGACTGATAACGATATCATCTGCATTTTCAATTACATGATAATTAGTGATGATATATCCCTGCTGTGCATCAATAATTACACCGGAACCTAATCCTGAAAATTGTTGTGGAGGGCGTTGTGGTTGTAAAAATTCTAATAACTCATTGGGTACACCTGGTGTTGCTGTGCTTTCACCAAACACTGAAATATCAACGACGGCGGGACTTACTTTTTTAATCAGCGGTGCGAGTGTAGGTAATGCTTTACCATTGATGTTATTAGGTAAGGCGGCAATGGAGTTAAAGCTAGTGATTACTAAAATCACCAATAAAAGGGAATGTTTAAAAACACGCATTGGGGCTCCTTGTAAATGATGTTCAAAGCATCTGTTATTTATTCATTATAAAAGATAATAATGATGATTGATGACATTTCAACTTTTTTAATAATGTGACTACTAACCTTTATTAAGTTGTTAACCATTGCATCAGTATTTCGAGAGATAAACCGCAAAACCTATTTCCGATTGCCTTTGGTACTATTTAAATAGTGCCAAAATATGTTATATAAAGATTAACTTACTGAATTATTAAGACATTAATGTGACACCACTTTCTTTATATCAAGCCGACTTATTAAAACCCAACTTTTTTGCAGATCCTGCTCAATTGCAAGCCGTTACTATGTTACAACGGTTATATGATGATTTATTACAAAATCAGACTGAGCCAGTACAAAAAAGTTCACTATTGCAACGACTATTCAAAACCACTAGCTCGTCTAAATCCGAGATCAAAGGTCTGTACTTTTACGGTGGAGTAGGGCGCGGTAAAACTTACCTTGTGGATTTGTTTTTTCATGGCCTTAAAACAGAGCGTAAGCAACGTTTACATTTTCACCATTTCATGCTGCAAGTCCATAAACAGTTAACCTTATTGCAAGGGCAATCAGACCCATTAAAAGAAATTGCTAAGCAGTTTGCGAGTAAAACAGACATTATCTGTTTTGATGAGTTTTATGTGGAAGATATTACCGATGCAATGATATTAGCTGGTATGTTTGAGGCATTATTTGCACAAGGAGTCGTACTAGTTGCAACCTCTAATATACATCCCAACAATTTGTATCGAAATGGCTTGCAACGGGCACGATTTCTACCTGCGATTGATTTAATTAATCAGCATTGTGAAATATTTAACCTCGATGGTGGAAAAGACTATCGATTAGGACGATTAATTGAAGCTGAAATTTATCACTATCCGTTAGATAAAAATGCAGAAACTCAAATCAAAAGTAGTTTTGAAACCTTTGCTGCCGGAGATAAAGAGTATCAGCAAACGATTGTTATTAATGACCGTTCGCTAAAAACAATCGCCTTTAGCAACGATACATTAAGCATTGAATTTAGGGAGCTGTGTGATGGTCCTCGAAGTGTGCATGACTATATCGAGCTGGCTATTTTATATCGAACAGTATTAGTGTCGAATATTCCTAAAATGGATGACCAACATAACGATCTAACACGCCGTTTTATTGCTATGGTTGATGAATTTTACGACCGCAATGTAGTCCTTATTATTTCTGCAGAAGTGGATGTATTAGATCTATATCATGGAACTCGTCTTGCTTTTGAATTTCAGCGCTGTGTTTCTCGGTTATTAGAAATGCAGAGTAAAGCCTACCTAAGTAAAGCCCATCACCTAGATTTATAGACCTTGCTTTATAAATTTTGAGTTCTATTTTCATCAAAAAGTAGAACTCAAATAATGTGTTTTTATGGGTAATCGCGATAGGCATTTTAGGTCCGCCATGAAGCTTTTATAATGCTAAATCCTTGCCTGTTAAAAACTTGTACATAAATATGTAATAAACAGGTGATCTCTGTTGTTGTTTTCTATACAATATGGCCGCCCACGTTATCCACCTCCCCAATTGTTATGGTGGATCTGTTTACGCTAGACGTATTCGAAGGGATACGGAAAGGCGAAAAATACATTTTTGACTGCAATTATGCTGTCATATTTTTTTAAATCATTAATTTGGGTATAACTTAATGAAAACTTTTGTTGCAAAACCAGCTGAAGTAAAACGCGACTGGTTCGTAGTTGACGCTGAAGGTAAAACACTAGGTCGTTTAGCTACTGAAATCGCTTTACGTTTACGCGGTAAACATAAAGCTGAATACACTCCTCATGTTGATACTGGCGATTACATTATCGTTATCAATGCTGAGAAAGTTACTGTAACTGGTAACAAAGCTAAAGGTAAAATTTACTACCACCACACAGGTTTCATCGGTGGCATTAAAGCAATTAGCTTTGAAGACTTAATCGTACGTGCTCCTGAGCGTGTTATTGAAAAAGCTGTAAATGGTATGTTACCACGTGGTCCTTTAGGCCGCGCAATGTATCGTAAATTGAAAGTTTATGCTGGTTCTGAGCATCAACATTCTGCACAGCAACCACAAGTTTTAGACATCTAATAGGAATATAAAACAATGGCAAATCAATACTACGGCACAGGTCGTCGCAAAAGCTCTACAGCTCGTGTGTTTATGAAAGCAGGTAGTGGTCAAATCACTATCAACAAACGTAACTTAGATGAATACTTCGGTCGTGAAACTGCATGTATGGTTGTTCGTCAACCATTAGTGTTAGTAGACTCTGCTGAGAAATTCGACCTAAACATCACTGTTAAAGGTGGTGGTACAACTGGTCAATCTGGTGCAATCCGTTTAGGTATCACTCGTGCATTAATGCAGTTTGATGAAACACTACGTTCTGAATTACGTGGTGCAGGATTTGTAACACGTGATGCTCGTAAAGTTGAACGTAAGAAAGTCGGCTTACATAAAGCACGTAAACGTCCACAATTCTCTAAACGTTAATTTCGTTTTCACGAATTGCAAAAAAGCCCAGTTTATACTGGGCTTTTTTTTGCTTGTTTTTTAGTGGTATGAGCCTTAAGGTTAGGCAATAAATAATAAGAGGAGAAAATAATGCTGAACGTGGCGATGGTTGAAAAGTTGAATGAGCAAATTAACCTAGAGTTCTATTCTTCAAATTTGTACTTACAAATGAGTGCTTGGTGTGAAGATAAAGGTTATGAAGGTGCTGCGGAAATGTTGCGCAAGCATGCAACAGAAGAGATGGAGCACATGAATCGCTTATTTACTTACGTTAGTGAAACAGGTGCGTTACCTATTTTAGGTTCAATTGATGCGCCCCCTGTTGGTTTTAAATCATTGAAAGAAGTATTTCAAGAAACCTATGAACATGAATGTTTGATCACCAGAAAGATAAATGAATTAACACATGTTGCTTTTACTACTCAAGATTACTCAACATTTAATTTTTTACAGTGGTATGTGGCTGAGCAACACGAAGAAGAGAAATTATTTAAAGGTATCTTAGATAAAATCGATTTAGTTGGAGAAGATGGTAAAGCGCTATATTGGATTGATAAAGATCTTGCTGAAATGGCAAAATCGGGTGCAACTTCAATTATGGATAGTGCTGTTTAAGCTGATAAAATTGAGTCGTTTCTTGCTTACAGAGCAAATCTAATGAGAGCATGGTCAATTAAGCCATGCTTTTTTGTATTTCCCCCTCAAAAGTAATGTTAATGGCTTGTAAATGGCAAGCGACTTCTTTAAAATTCAGCGAGTTTTTATGCAAACATTCGTAATTCATGATTCAACGGATTGATGTATACCCCCAGTTTTGTATTTTTTGAACTGCTTTTTTAGTAGCTCACAATGGAGATGGTTAAATGAGCAATGCGCCTGTTAATTCTGGTCGTCGCAAGTTTCTGACACTAACAACAGGAGTTGTTGGTGGAATAGGGGCTGCTGCAGTGGCAGTACCTTTTGTGAAATCTTGGAGTCCAAGTGAAAAAGCTAAAGCTGCTGGTGCGCCAGTTAGTGTAGATATTAGCAAAATCCAGCCAGGTCAGTTAATTCGTGTTGAATGGCGAGGTAAACCTGTATGGGTTGTCTCGCGTACACCAACAGTAATTGAAGAACTCGCTACGTTAGATAGTAAATTACGTGATCCTGAATCTAAAGAACCTCAACAACCTGAATATGCGAAGAACGCTGGACGTTCTTTAAAACCAGATTTATTCCTTGCTGTTGGTATTTGTACTCATTTAGGTTGTTCACCAACTTATCTACCGGATTCATTCAACGAGCAAGTTGAAGGGGTAGAGTCTGGATTCTTCTGTCCATGTCATGGATCAAAATTCGATATGGCAGGACGTGTATTCCAAAACGTACCAGCACCATTAAATTTGGTGATCCCTCCGCATTATTATGTGGATGAGACAAATATTCTCATTGGCGTAGACAAAGGAGATGCCTAATGCTTAAAAAATTAGTAATGGACGGCATCGATTGGATCGATACTCGTATCCCAATGACGGAAACGTGGAATAAACATCTTGCGCAATATCCAACACCCGTTAACTTTAATTTTTGGTACTTTTTTGGTTCATTAGCGATGTTAGTGCTAGTTAATCAATTATTAACAGGTATCTGGTTAACAATGCACTATAACCCTTCTGCTGAAGGTGCATTTGCGTCAATTGAATACATTATGCGTGATGTACCTTACGGTTGGTTATTACGTTACATGCATTCAACCGGTGCATCTGCTTTCTTCGTGGTTATCTATTTACATATGTTCCGTGGATTAATTTACGGATCATATCAAAAACCACGTGAATTAATTTGGATCTTCGGTATGTTGATCTTCTTAGTGTTGATGGCTGAAGCATTCATGGGTTACTTATTACCTTGGGGACAAATGTCTTTCTGGGGTGCGCAAGTAATTATTTCATTATTCGGTGCTATCCCTGTTATTGGTGATGACCTAACACTTTGGATTCGAGGTGATTACGTTATTTCTGGTGCGACGCTTAACCGCTTCTTTGCATTACATGTGGTGGCATTACCACTGGCTTTAGTGGCCTTAGTCTTCTTACATATTGTTGCCCTACATGAAGTGGGTTCAAATAACCCTGATGGTGTAGAGATTAAACAGAAGAAAGGTTCTGCCTCAGAAGAAGCTAAAGGCAAGTTCACGTTCCACAAACAATACAGTAGTAAAAAAGATATTATTGATGCAATTCCGTTCCACCCGTACTTTACAGTGAAAGATATCATGGGCGTGTCAGCATTCTTAATCTGTTTTGCCGCAGTGATATTCTTTATTCCAGAGGGCGGTGGTTTCTTCCTTGAGCCACCTAACTTTGAAGCTGCAAATGGTTTGAAAACACCTGCTCACATTGCACCAGTTTGGTATTACACGCCGTATTACGCCATTTTACGTGCGATACCAGATAAATTAATTGGTGTTGTGTTCTTTGGTGGCTCTATTGCGATCCTATTCTTATTACCATGGTTAGATCGCTGTAAAGTTAAATCAATACGTTACCGTAGTTGGATTCATAAACTAAATATTACACAGTTCATTATCTGTTTCATCGTATTAGGTGTGCTAGGTGCCTTACCAGCAACACCGTTATATACGCTTATTGCACAGATTGCATCTGTCGGATATTTTGGATTCTTTATTGCACTGTTCTTGTACAGTAAAAATGAAAAAACCAAACCACTACCAACGAGGTTGACACACTAATGAAAAAATTATTGATCGCCTTAGTGGCATTTTTACCAAGTTTAGTATTTGCATCGGGTGCAGCGATTCATTTAGATAAAGCTAACTATGATTTAACGGATAAAGCTTCACTGCAAAATGGTGCAAAATTATTCATGAACTACTGTTCTGCTTGTCACTCAACTGCACATCAACGTTATCAACGTGTTGCGACTGATTTAGGGATTCCTGATCAGTTAATGAAAGACAACCTAATTTTTACAAATAGTAAAATTGGCGAGTTAATGAAAAACAGCATGGATAAAAAAGATGCGGCTAAATGGTTTGGTAATGCACCATTAGATTTAACCTTAGAAGCCCGTTTACGTGGCCCTGATTGGATATATACTTACTTACGCTCTTTCTATAAAGACCCTAATCGTCCATTCGGCGTAAATAATGTTGTCTTTAAAGATGTGGGTATGCCGCATGTATTAGAGGAACTGCAAGGTATTCCAACGGCTATTATTGAAACTCACGTTGATGAGCAAGGTGTCGAACACCATACCGTTGTCGGGCTTGAAAGTAGCGGTACAGGTGAGATGTCATCCGATGAGTATGACCGAGCGGTGTTAGATCTGGTAAACTTCCTAGTCTATTCAGGTGAGCCGAATAAACTAGAGCGTCAAAGCTTAGGTTTCTGGGTAATTGGTTTCTTAATTATCTTATTTGTACTGAGTTACTTATTGAAGAAAGAGTACTGGCGCGATATTCACTAATCGTCGCAACACTTTCTCTATTATCTTATCGGCAATGGTGTCACTATGACGTCATTGCCGTTTGTGTTTTTTAAACACTTAATTTTTTAACTACTAGGGGTATTCCATGGCCGTAGCTGTAAATAAACGTTCAGTAATGACGTTGTTCTCAGGACCATCTGACTTATATAGTCATCAAACTCGCATCGTATTAGCTGAAAAGGGTGTCAATGTTGACATCACATCAGTAGACGAAGAGAACCCATCTGAGGAGTTAGCTGAGTTAACGCCAAATAGTGATGTTCCAACATTAGTTGACCGTGAATTGGTTTTATATAACTCACGCATCATCATGGAATATTTAGATGAGCGTTTCCCGCATCCACCATTAATGCCTGTATACCCAGTTGAACGTGCTAAAAGCCGTCTACTAATGCAACGTATTGAAAGTGAATGGTATCCTTTAGTAGCACTGATCATGTCAGGTAATGAATCTAAAGCTGAGCCTGCTCGTGTAAAATTACGTGCTAAAATTCTTGAAGTTGCACCTGTATTTGAACATTTCGCTTATTTCATGTCTGAAGAGTTTACGATTGTTGATTGTTATATGGCTCCTTTACTATGGCGTCTACCTGAGTTGAAAATTGACTTAGGTTACGACAACGTAACAGGCTTGAAGAGTTACATGGTTAAAGTATTTGAACGTGAATCTTTCCAAGCATCAATGACTGAAACTGAACGTGAAATTCGTATCGGTGCTTAATTCTTAATTTTGTAGGTATTTTATATGTCGGAAATGTTAGTACAACGTCCTTATTTAATGCGTGCTTTCTATGACTGGATAGTTGATAGTGAATGCACGCCTCATGTAATTGTCGATGCGACCAAACCACATGTTGATGTACCATTACAATTTGTAGAAAATGGCAAAATTGTATTAAATATTGCGCCACGCTCTGTGCTTGATTTTTCATTAGATGATAATGCGTTATCCTTTAATGCTCGATTCTCTGGCATACCTACACAAGTTTATGTGCCTATGTATGCTATTGAAGGTATTTATGCGCGTGAGAATGGCGCAGGCACTATTTTCCCCGATGAGCCAGCGTATGATGAATATGATGCGCCTATGCAAGCCGTTGAAGATAAGAAACAAGTACAGCAAGATGCAAAAGGTACTAACAAAAAATCGTTTCTTACTGTTGTTAAGTAGCTAAATACTAGTGGTTAAGTAGTTAAGTAGTTAAGTAGTTAAGTACTAAGCTGCTAAGTAACTTCTACAGTATATAAAACTTTTAGTTATACCTTGAAAAACCGAGCTTGCTCGGTTTTTTTATAAGTTTTAAAATTAGTAAATCAATGGCTTAGGAAGTTACTGGCGAATCTGAGCATGCGGATTTATGCATTAAAAAATAAATAATCAAAGATTAGCTTATGAAAGTAAAAAGCCGATAACAGGATATGTTATCGGCTTTTTCGTATGTGCTGAGTCAGCCTTTAAAAAGAATGCTACTTAATATTTAATTATGTTCACTCTGTTTCTATTAAGGGCGTTTCTGCAAAATGTTGTTTAGAAAAAGCAACGCGCTCTTCCACGGTCATTTTGTCTGCATCCTTTAAACTTTCCACTAATTTAAGGCGAGGCAAGATGCCGGTGCCATTAGCAATTTGAATAGCCAATCCAGGGCGAGCATTGAGTTCTAATAGCATTGGTCCTAAATCGCGATCTAATACCATATCCGTTCCTAGGTAGCCCATTCCTGTCATCTCGTAGCAACTAGCTGCTAAGTAAATCAAACGTTCCCAGTTAGGCACTACAAGCAATTTTAACTCTTTATCTGTGTCAGGGTGGCGTTCAACAGGTAAGTCGAACTGAACCGCATTAATAGCTTTTCCTGTTGCGATATCAATGCCAACACCGACAGCACCTTGATGTAAATTTGCTTTGCCATCGGAAGCGGCCGTTGAAAGGCGCATCATTGCCATCACAGGAAAACCTTTAAATACGATAACACGTACATCAGGAACACCTTCAAAGCTAAAACCATCAAATGCACTATCAAATTGAATTAAACCTTCGATCACCGCAACATCTGCGCTACCACCTAAGCTGAATAAGCCCGCTAAGATATCCGTTACATGACGTTTGATCTCTGAAAGGCTTTCTTCATTACCATTGGATTTATAATAGCGACCATTTTCAACTTTAGTAATAACAAGAATACCCTTACCACCACTGCCTTTAGCGGGTTTTATTACAAAGCCTGGAGTATTAGTAATGAATTGTTCTACAGTTTCTACTTCCGCTTGCATGGTGATCACACCTAAAAGAGCAGGGGTAGTGACATTTGCATCGCGCGCAATAATTTTAGTTTTTAATTTATTATCCACTAAAGGATATAAACGTCTAGGGTTGTAACGGCCGATATAGCGGCTATTACGTTCATTCATCCCCATTATGCCTTTTTTCTTTAACTTAAAAGGGCTACTGAAAAACATGCGCTACTCCTTGTCCACTAATGGCTTGAAGCGGCGTAATTCTAGTAAGCGGTAACCAGTGTAACTACCCAGTAATAATACTAGCGCCATGACCACAAACTGCAGTCCAATAAAGTTAAACATTAGGTGTCTAGTGACATCATTACTCATTACAAAGTAAGCAAATACAGCCACGATCAAACTACCGCCACCTTGCTTGAATACTTCTTTAGCACCTTCCTCTTCCCATAACACTGACATGCGCTCGATGGTCCAAGATAAGATGATCATTGGGAAGAAGGTGATTTTGAGGCCTTCGGTTAACCCAAGCTTGTACGATAAAACACCAAATAGGGCGATCAGTAAGATAACCATTATTATCACTGTCGAGATCCGCGAAACCAGTAATAGATTTAAGTGAGAAAGATAGGAACGAATAAATAAACCTACTGCCACCAACATCACAAAGCCGACAATACCAGTGATTAAGCTAGTTTGAATAAAGGCCATTGCGATCAATACCGGCATGAAAGTACCAGATGTTTTTAAACCAATCAAAACACGCATCATAACTACGATCAGCACACCCAATGGAATCATTAAGATGCCTTTAAACAAAGACTGATCTTCAATAGGTAAACTATGGATCGAGAAATTGAATAAATGTTCGTTGTCATTCTTTTGCAAAATAGCCGCCAACGCTGGTTGGTCTTGCTGAATCATTGAGAAGCTGACTTTAGAATTCACTCCTCCAGTTAATTCTAATAATGCTTTACCACTTTGATCCCACAGTAATAGATCTTTGCGATCCACCTCTTGAAGGCTTGAAGCATCAAATAAGCGAGATTCAATTTTTCCATTTTTTTCTTGGAAAACTTCAACCAAAGGTTGCAAATGCTGACGACGACGACCATCTTCTAGAGCTAATGCTCCCACTTTTTTAGTAGGAATTTTAGCTTCGTTGAGTAATCCAATCAGAATGTTTGTTTTAGAGCTTTTAGACGCAAGGACTAATCTTATGCTTTGATTAGGCTGTTCTGTGTTTAATTGCTTTAAAATTTCGCGGGTAAAACTAAAAGCATCTGCACTGGTTTTAAAAGCATCTTTAATAATATCAGTGCCAGCGGCTAAGCCGGCAGCACCATATTCAGTATCAAACAACTCTGGCATTTTAGTGATGGGTTGATCCACACTATCACTATCAACTAATAGCTGAATATTATAATAAAGTGTCTGAGGACCTGTCGCTTGACGGATTGTCCATTGTGCTTGTGGTTTATTATCTTCATATAAAAAAGATAAACCGTAACCCGGAGAAGCTGCATTTTGACTGATTTGCGTATAGCCTGCTTGGCTATTTGGCGTACTCAATGAGGCGAGTACAGGTTTTCCAGTCGCTTCAAATTCAATCTTGGCATCAATATTCCAGACCGACCGTGTTTCACCTGGCATCCAAGGAATATCAAAAGCCAAATGGCGTTGTACTGTTTGAAACACACCCAGTAAAAAAAGTCCTGCTACTAAGGTGAAAAAGAAAATACGAGCATTCATGGGGGTTTCCTATTTATTATCTTCAGCTTGATACTTAGGATGAATATAATCTTGGCTAACATCAACAATCATCACGTCTTGTATAAAGCTACGCCCAATGAGTACTGCATAGTCCATATGTTGACGGTCGGTTAAGGTAAATTCAGATTGTTGAGTAATACCACCCATACGAACATTAAGCTTGATCACTGGACGTCGATCTCTTTCACCAGGTTCACTAGACTGTAATATTTTCACGTAACGATCTATTCTTGCTTCAATGATGTTGGCTTCTGCATCTTTATCGTGTGCGATGTTAAATCGAACCCAATTTTTACCATCACGTTCAAAATGTTGAATATTCACCGCGTTAATTGATGAGGTAGCGGCACCAGTATCAACACGTGCTCTAAAACTTTTCTTCGCTTTATTGATATATAGCCATTCAGTTTGACCCAATACCGTTTTATCTAGATAAATATCGCGTTTGCTCACTTTGCTAACTACAACATTGCTTCTTTTGGGTGTTTTTGCTGCAACAGCTTTTTGTTTTGCTATTTGCTGAGCTAATTGTTGGTTAAGTGTTTGCGCTTCTTTTTGGGTTTTTTCTAAGTCAGTTTGTACAGCTTTTAATGAGTTTTGTTTTTTCTCAATATCTGCTTTAGAAGTCACTAATTCAGTTTCTAACTCTGTAATTTTTGTCGCTTGTTCGGTGAGTGTTTGCTGAATTTTTTGTTCAGTTTCAGTAGTAGAAATAGAGATACATCCAACGGTCAAAAATAGTGAAGTAAGTGTTATAATGGCCGTTTTTTTTAAAAACATGCGATTTCCTTAGCGTTAGTTAAAAATCAAAAAAATATGGTATCAGTTTGCGTTATAAATAGCAGTGATAAATTGTTTGTGACGCCCTTTATCGTTCAGGTTTAAGTAGGTAATACATTCCTAAGCCAGTGTTTTTTGTGCACACGATGAATGACTAATATTACTTTTATTAACTCTTCGGAAAGCGTAACAATATAAGCTTCTACTAAACTGAAATTATAATAAGTAACTGCAACGTAAGTCAGTGGAATACCAACACACCACATGCAAAAAATATCCATAAACGTACTGTAATTGATATCTCCACCGCTGCGTAATACGCCAATAATACCGATAAAGTTCACAACACGAATAAACAGGGCACAAGCAAGTACCAGTAACACTTGTGATGCGCTCGCATTAGCGGACGCAGAAAGTGAAGGAAATAGCGATAATACCGGCTCTCTAAAATAAATGATCAGCGGTATAAATATAAATGCTAAAACCGGCACAAATAAAATAAATGTCCAAGCCTGTTGCCAAGCTCTATCGAATGCTTTTGCTCCTAGCTCATGACCAATCATTGTGCCACTCGCAATTGCTACGCCGATAAATAAGGCGAATATAGTTTGTTCTATCGTCGATACCATGCTCATTACTGCTAGCTCTTGCACACCAATCATGGCAAAGATCAACGTGTAAACAAAAACACCTAAAGCCCATCCGCTATCATGCAATATCATTGGAATTGCAAGTTTCAAATAACGTTTGATGTCTAACAGCGATAAAGCAGTCTTTATCTCTACTAAACTGGCTAAGATAAAAGGCCTTTTTTTAGCAATAAATAATATCAATAATAGCATTTGAATAGCGCGAGCTAAAAAAGTTCCCCAAGCACTGCCTTCTACTCCCATAACGGGGAAACCAGCATGCCCAAATATTAAGATATAGTTAAAAAAAGCGTTCAGTGGCAGCACTAAAAAACTAATATTCATGGCCGTTTTAGTATCGCCAGCAGAACGTAGTGCGGTTTCTAATGGTAAGACGACTGCGATAAATAAAAAGCTGTAGGCTGTGATTTTTAAATATTGGTTAGCAAAAACAAGCAATACAGGGTCATCACTGGCTAAACTTGTGACAGTGCTTGGTGAGAGCACATAAAATGCAACAAAAGGTAGGGTGACAACAAAACTAATTAATAAAGAGGTGATTAAACTACGACGTAAGCCTGAAAGCTCTTTGGCACCAAAATATTGAGCGGCGAGCACACCGCCTGCATGGCTGACACCGACCATCATTAATAAGTTAAAGAAAAATACTTTATTACCTAAGCCGACGGCAGCAATTTCAGATTCGCCAAGTTGACTCACCATCAGAATATCTACTAACCCGAGAAATGAATAAAGTAGTGATTGTAGAGTGATAGGTAGTGCCAAGGTCCACAATTTTTTTTGAAAGCTTTTATCGCGAAACGTAAGGATTTTATTTTTCATAACACGCCTTAATCAACCTCTGAGAGAGCAGTTTAGGAAATAGTTTTTGTGAAGGTACTGATGATTAAGCGGTTTGTCTTTTGTTTAAAATAAAAGCTGATAATAAAGCAAAAAAACAAAAAATAAATAAAGGGATTTGGCCCATTTTTTGATAGGGGGTTTGTCCATAGGCTGGCTGTATTGAACGTCTTAATACTGCGGCTGTATTTGATGGTAATCGCCCTAACTCATTACCCTTACTGTCATAGATAGCTGTGATCCCGTTATTGGTACTACGTAATAACGGACGTCCTAACTCAATAGCACGCATTCTGGCTATCTCTAAATGTTGTGCAGGGCCAATTGAGTGTCCAAACCAAGCATCATTGCTCAGGGTAATAATCATACCCGTTTCTATGCCTACATTTTTTCGCAATAGTTCGGGAAAGGCAATTTCATAACACAGGGAAGGGGCCATGGTTGTTTGCTCAATACTTAGGTTTTTTTGCATTTCAGGTCCACGATTAAAGCTCGACATGGGTAAATTAAAATAAGGTGCTAACGGGCGTAAAAGATCTTCAAAGGGCACAAACTCACCAATCGGTAAAAGGTGATGTTTATTATATCTATTTGGACTTATTGGTGAATAACCTTGCCCTTCAGGAAGTTTGCCAAGCATGATAATGCTATTAAAATACTCATTTTCTCTAATATTATAATTAATAATCCCGGTTAATAGAGTTTTGCCTTGTAGTGCCAACTCCTTTGATAGAGGTTGTAAAAAGCGCTGCATATCTATTTCCAAGCCTGCAATAGCGGATTCAGGCCAAATGATTAATTCATTATCATTTGTCTGCACTTTATTACTCTTTTGCGAAATAGTATCAGGGCTGTTTTTATTTGTTGCAGGAGAAATGAGCTTCGAACTTGCTTTGGACAAGTCTAAATATTTAAACAAAGAAGGGTACAGTTGGTCTGCTTTCCATTTTTCATTCTGATCGATGTTACCTTGCACTAATGCAACGTTGACCGCTGGTTGTAATTCGGTAAAGGTCAGTTGTTTTAAAGCATAACCACTCGACACTAAAAAAATAATTAACAAGTAAGATAAGCGCTGAAATTGTTTGATTAATATTAACGTCAGCGCACAACAAATAAGCATTACCGCTAAAGTGATGCCTTGCACACCAAATATAGGAGCAAAACCTGCTAATGGTGTATCTGCATGGCTGTAACCGAGGTAGGCCCAAGGCATACCCGTTAATACCCAACCCCGTAACCAATCCGTGAGCAACCACAAACTAGGTAAAATGAGTAGCAACCTAATAGCTGGACTATTTTCTGGTAATTTAATTTTATAACTTAACCATAACGCGAGGGTTGGAAACAAGGCGAGATAAGCACACAACACAACAATCAATAAGCCGCTAACAATACTCGGCATTCCGCCAAAAAGATCCATGCTGACATAGATCCAATGCATAGTGGCAATGAACATTGATAGGTTAAAACTAAAGCAGACTAAGAATAATTTTTTGTTTACTAATTGCGTTTGTTGCAGCAATAAAAACAAGCCAACAAAGGATGGGTATAAAACCCACCATTGTTGAAAAGGTGCAAAAGCAAATACTTGTATCGCGCCTAACAATACTGCAATTATTAATTGCGCGGCCAGAGAAGAGATGATCTTGCCCTGTAATTTGCTTAAGCTTTTTTTCAATCTCTTTTGAGCTCTTTTTTAAGTTCTTTTGGAACACGTACTTGTAACTGTACTAAGCGACGATTATCTGCATTAGTGACTTTAAACTTATGCTCTGCAATAGTTATTTTTTCACCACGGCTAGGTAAGTGACCTAGCTCATGCAAAATTAAACCGCCAATCGTATCTTGAATTTCAATATTATAATCAGTTTCAAAAAAAGCATTAAAATCAGCCAGAGTGGTGAGTGCACTTACAGTATAAGTACGTTTACCTATTTGACGAATTTCATCTTCTTCTTCGTAATCAAATTCATCTTCAATCTCACCCACAATCACTTCTAAAATATCTTCAATAGTGACCAAGCCAGATACACCACCGTACTCATCGACGACGATAGCCATATGGTAACGTTGACTGCGGAACTCTTTTAATAGGGTATCTAAGCGCTTACTCTCAGGCACCACTACGGCTTCTCTGAGAATATCTTCTATTTTAAAATCATCTGGATCCGAGCTGAAACCATATTGAATCAAGTCTTTTGCCAATAGCAAACCGACGACATGGTCTTTATCTTCTGTGATAACAGGAAAGCGGGAGTGTGCAGATCTGATAATTTCTGGCAACAACTCTTCAACAGGCTGATGTAAACCTAGGGTTACCATTTGTGAACGTGGGATCATGATGTCTCGAACGCGCATCTTAGATACGTCGATCACACCTTTTATCATTTCTTTGGTTTTTTGATCGATAACTTGGCGCTGTTTAGCGCTATCAATCACATCTAATAACTCTTCTTGACTCTTTGGCTCGCCTTGGAAAAGGTTGCCGATTTTATCGAGCAGGCCTTCTTTAGGCTGCTCGTTGCTAGAATGATAATCTTCCGACATTAATTTTATTTACTCTTTTTCGCTTAAATAAGGGTCACTGAAACCTAACTCAATCAGTAGTTTAGTTTCAATGCTTTCCATCTCTTCTGCTTCATCATCATCAATATGGTCGTAACCTAATAAATGCAGCGTACCATGTACTAGCATGTGTGCCCAATGTGAGGTCAACGCTTTCTGTTGTTCCATTGCTTCTTTTTCAACCACCTGTTTACAGATTACTAGATCCCCTAATAAGGGTAAAGTGATCCCAGGCGGATTTTGGAAAGGAAAAGATAAAACATTAGTTGGTTTATCTTTGTCTCTATATTGGTGATTCAACTGCTGACTTTCTTCACTGTCTACAATACGCACCGTTAGTTCCGCATCATCGCGCATTTCATCGCTAGCTGCAAGGAGGGTTGTACTTATCCACTTTTCTAATTGGGCTAAGTCTGGCAGTGCTTGTTGGTCTTCAGTCGCCAGCTGTAAATCCACATAAAGTTCCATTACGCGTTACTCGCTTCGCTTTCTGCAATTTCTTTTTTTCTATCAAAGGCATCGTAAGCTTTCACAATACGCGCAACAACCGGATGGCGTACTACGTCATCGGCTAAGAAAAAGTTAAAACTGATACCCTCATCGACTTCGCCTAGTACTTCAATGGCATGGCGTAAACCAGACTTTTGATGGCGTGGTAAATCGATTTGCGTGATATCACCGGTAATAACCGCTGTAGAGTTAAAACCAATACGGGTCAGAAACATTTTCATTTGTTCTGTTGTCGTATTTTGGCTTTCATCCAAAATAACAAAAGCATCATTTAGAGTACGCCCGCGCATATAAGCCAACGGTGCAATTTCGATGATATTTTTTTCAATCAGTTTTTCAACTTTTTCGAAACCTAACATTTCAAATAATGCGTCGTATAAAGGGCGTAAGTACGGATCTACTTTTTGTGATAAATCACCCGGTAGAAAACCTAGCTTTTCGCCTGCTTCAACTGCTGGGCGCGTTAATAGAATACGACGTACTTCTTGGCGTTCTAAAGCTTCAACTGCACAAGCCACGGCTAAGTAAGTTTTACCCGTGCCGGCAGGGCCAACACCAAAGGTAATATCATTACGTAAAATATTGCTGACGTATTTAGTTTGGTTTTCACCGCGCGGTTTAATCACACCACGTTTAGTTTTAATGGTTAAACTTTTAAAACCAGGATCTTCAGAGGCTGGTTTTACTTCTAACAAACGATGTTCACTGAATAAATTCTGTAAAGCTAAATGTACATCTTCATCGGATAAGCGCGGTGCTTTACCTTTAATAGGCTGTGTTTCAATGTACAACTCATTTAATAAATCACTGCAAGCTTGGGCATAACGGTGTTCGCCTACTACTTGAAACTGTGCATCTTTATAAATGATTTCAACACCCAAACGGCGTTCAATTTGTTTAATATTATCGTCAAATGAACCGCATAAAACCGCTAAACGGTCTTTGTCTGCTGGGACTAATTCAAGATGTACTGTCGTTAATTTTGTGGTCAAATTGTAACGCCTTCTTTTGCTGAGCTAAAAATTATAAAAATAAAAATTAAGCTGGGATAAAAGTTTCAACACCAAGCTTATTTGCTTTTTTATTCACAATATCACTTGGTCGAATTGATTCACGTAGATTCATTTCTGATTCTCCACGGATAAACTTACCACGAATTGAGTTGGTATGTACTTCTGTAATTTCAACATCAACAAAACCACCGATTGAACGATGATCACCTTCGAAATTTACGATACGGTTGTTTTCAGTACGCCCACATAATTCCATGATGTTTTTACGAGAAGGGCCTTCAACTAAAATTCGTTGTACTGAGCCGACCATACGGCGACCAATCAATTGCGAATGCTGATGAATACGATCTTGTAAGATAGCTAAGCGTTTTTTCTTTGTTTCTAAGGTCACATCATCAGGCATATCTGCTGCTGGAGTGCCTGGACGTTGGCTATAAATAAAGCTGTAGCTAGTATCAAAACCAATAAAGTTAATCAGATCCATTGTTTGCTGAAAATCTTCATCCGTTTCATTTGGAAAACCAACGATAAAATCAGAGCTGATGGTCAGGTTAGGGCGTACTTCTTTTAATGCGGCAATTTTTTCTTTGTATTGCGCTATCGTGTGGCCACGTTTCATTAAGTTCAAAATACGATCCGCCCCTGCTTGAACAGGCAAATGCAAGAAATCAACTAATTCAGGTGTATCACGGTAAACGTCAATGATTTCATCAGTAAAATCAATTGGGTTACTGGTGGTATAACGTAAACGATCAATACCATCAATTGAGGCTACGTAACGTAATAATTCAGAAAAGCTACATTCTTCACCATCGTGCATTGCACCAATGTATGAATTTACGTTTTGACCCAATAAATTAATTTCACGCACACCTTGTTCTGCAAGCTGCGCAACTTCTAATAAAATGTCATCTAACGGACGGCTAACTTCTTCACCACGTGTATAAGGTACAACACAGAAAGTACAATATTTAGAACAACCTTCCATGATCGAAACAAAGGCCGTTGCTCCGTCTGCCTTAGGCTCTGGCATTGAATCAAATTTTTCAATTTCAGGGAAACTAACGTCAACCACGTTACCTTTGTTTTCTTTCACATCTTGAATCATTTTTGGTAAACGGTGTAACGTTTGCGGTCCAAAAACAATATCTACATAAGGTGCACGACGACGTATAGCTTTACCTTCCTGTGATGCAACACAGCCACCAACACCAATAATGATGTTAGGATTTTTTTCTTTTAGTTTTCTCCAACGACCTAATTGGTGGAATACTTTTTCCTGCGCTTTCTCACGAATAGAACAGGTATTGAGTAAGATCACGTCAGCATCTTCTGCTTCATCAACAGAAACATATCCGTTGCTTGCACTTAAAAGGTCCGCCATCTTAGATGAATCGTATTCATTCATCTGACAACCCCAGGTTTTAACGTGTAATTTCATGCTCATATTCACTGCCTACTATGCTGACTAATTAGTGTGTTTCTTAAAACGAGGTCGCATTTTACGCATATCAAAGCAATCATGCTACTTTTTGTTTGCATGCTTTTCATTCACTTTTATTTTTATCTTGGTAACCGCTTGTATCTTGATTTTAAGCAATTAAAAAATCAGGTTAATTTTCCCAAGTCGCTTTCTTTTACGTACAATGGATATTCAATACCAATGCAAAAATTCAAGGTCAATTCGAAAATTGAGGGTGTAATGGCAAATAGAGAAATAATTATTGTTGGCGGTGGAATGGTCGGTGCGTTATCTGCATTATTACTCGCTCAGCATGGTGATACATTACACCTGATTGAAAAGTCTTCGGTACAAGTGCCGGCGCAAGATGCCGCCTTTGACCTCCGTGTTTCAGCCTTTAGCACGCAAAGTAAACACTTACTTGAACAAGCGGGAGTCTGGGACGATATTCCATTAGAGCGCTTATGTGCTTATCAAGGTTTACAGACGTGGGAAAAGGGCAGTCAAAAGTTAGTTTTTTCAAGTGATGATATCGGCGCAGAACAATTAGGTTATATCGCAGAGAATCGTTGGATCCAAGCTGTATTGTGGCAACGCCTTAAACAGTTAGCAAACGTTCACTTCTATGAAAATACTCAAGTAGTCGATATTACTCAAGGTCTTGAGCAAGATAATGGAAAAAATATTCAACGTGTGACAGTGACTCTTGCGGATCAGCAGATCATCAAAGCTGAGTTATTACTTGCCTGTGATGGTGGTAACTCAGCAGTACGTAAACACTTACAAATGCCAGTTACAAGTTGGGATTATCGTCAACATTGTTTATTAATTAATATCACCACGGACTGCCCACAGCAAAGTGTTACGTGGCAAGAATTCAGAGAAACAGGGCCCTGTGCTTTTTTACCACTAGCGGGTAATAATGCGAGTTTAGTGTGGTACCACAGCCCACAGAAAATAAAGCAACTGCAAAGCTTAACTAACCAGCAACTCAAGCAAACCATTCTAGCTGAATTTCCTAAACTTGATTTTGATTTTGAAGTGCATAACAAAGGTGGGTTTCCACTGGTTCGACGCCATGCTAAACATTATTATCAAGGCAGTGTCGTTTTAGTTGGTGATGCTGCACATAGTATTAATCCATTGGCTGGACAAGGAGTTAACTTAGGATTTAAGGATGTGCAATGCCTTGTTGAATTACTCACTCAATGCAGTGATTTGCCGATACCTGAATTACTAAAACGCTACCAATGTCAGCGACGACCTGCCAATCTATTAATGCAAACAGGCATGGATGTGTTTTATAAAGTCAGTAAATCAGATGACACATTGATTCGTATCATAAGAAAAAGCTTTTTAGGTGTAGCGCAACAATCGGGGCAGATTAAAAATAGAGTTATGCGTTATGCGATGGGAATTAATTAATAAGTATACTTGTTACCCATCGATATACTGAACTTCGCATCTTGAATGGTAACGGGCATACAAAAAAGCCGCTCATTGACTTTAGAAATTTCAAGTGCGGCTTTTTTGTTGTTCTTTTTTTATTTACAGTTAGCTAGTTAACAGTTAGCGAGGTTGTCGTTTAACTGTTCTTTCCTGAAACGAATTACTGTTCCTAGAAAGAAGTACGACGGTAGCTACGGTATTTAGGTAACCAGAAGTTGTCTTGCAAGCGACGTTGCATGTTCTCTTCTGTTACAGGCAATGCTAAATCATCTGCTATGGCTTGTTTTGCAACGGCGTAAGCTATTTTCTCACTGATCTCTCTAATCACTGCCAATGGCGGTAATAGTGCACCCGGTGCTTTATCATAATCCATTGATGCATCAGCTAAGGCTTGGCTAGCCGCCATTAACATATTGTCACTGATCCCTCTTGCGCGTGAGGCTAATACACCTAAACCAATACCTGGGAAAATATAGCTGTTATTACATTGCGATACTTCAAAAGATTGATCTTTAAATAGAGTGTTAGGGAATGGACTGCCCGTTGCAATAATCGCTTTGCCATTACTCCAATTAGTAATATCTTGCGGTGTTCCTTCAACGCGAGAAGTTGGGTTTGACAGCGGTAATACAATCGGATTTTCAGTATTTGCACATAAGCTTTCAATAATGCTTTGCGTAAATAAACCTGTTTGACCACTAACACCAAATAACACGGTTATCTTAGCTTGTTTAACCACTTGCTCTAACCCTAATGGTTGGCTGTGATCCCAGTTTTCGATATCAGTTGCCTTTTGTACTAAAGACGTTTGGAAACTTTGTAAGTCAGTCATGTTATCCGTTAATAAACCATAACGGTCAACCATAAATACACGCTTGCGAGCTTGTTCTTCAGTCAAACCTTCACGTTGCATTTGTCTAATAATATGCTCAGCTATACCACAACCAGCAGAGCCAGCGCCTAAAAAGGCAATATTTTGTTGGCTAAGCTTTTGCCCTTTATTTAAACAAGCCGCTATCAGCGTACCTACAGATACGGCAGCAGTACCTTGAATATCATCATTGAAACAACATAGTTGATCGCGATATTTGTTTAATAATGGTGTCGCATTGGTTTGTGCAAAATCTTCAAATTGTAATAACACCTCTGGCCAACGACGTTTCACCGCTTGAATAAATAAATCTACAAATTCATTATACTCTTCGCCTGTGATGCGAGGGTTGCGCCAGCCCATGTACATTGGGTCATTAATTAGTTGGCTATTATTAGTACCTACATCTAATAAAATAGGTAAGCAATGCGCTGGGCTAATACCGCCACAGGCTGTGTATAAGGCCAGTTTACCAATTGGGATCCCCATACCACCGATACCTTGGTCGCCTAAACCTAAAATGCGTTCACCATCGGTCACTACAATCACTTTTACGTTTTGTTTAGTAGCATTCTGTAACATATCATCAATTTTATGACGTTCTGGGTAAGAGATGAATAGACCACGTTTACGGCGGTATATTTTAGAAAATTTCTCACAAGCTTGACCAACCGTAGGTGTATAAATCAACGGCATTACTTCTTCGATATGTTGCTCAATGAGGTGATGAAATAAGGTTTCATTAGTATCTTGGATGTTACGTAGGTAGATATGTTTATCAAGATCGCTTTTAAATGAAGACAGTTGCTGATATGCACGTAATGACTGCTCTTCAATGGTTTCAATAGTGTGTGGTAACAAACCCGTTAAATTAAAATTATCGCGTTCATCTGATGAAAAAGCGCTGCCTTTATTTAATAGTGGCGTTTCTAGCAGTGCAGGCCCTGCAAAGGGGATATATAAAGGACGTTTGAGTGGCATAATAAAATCTTCTTAGTGAATAAAAGTATGTCTTAATACATACCGATAATTAATTGTATAGGAATTCAACGAAGATCGGCTTAAAAGATGTTAAATTTTTGTTAACTAGCTGGGATCTGTTGTTCTTTTAACTTAACTTTTGTTTACAAAATAATATCAAAAGATCAACCTACCTAAAACAAAAACGTTTAAATTATACTCGAATTAATGCTTAACTCAGGCCCTGTTGACCTTTTTTAAAGTAATTTTTTAGGTAATCGATTAATAACCGCAATTTTTTAGATTCTGCAGCACTTGGAGGGAAGACGGCATACACCTCAATATCATTAAATTGATAGTCAGAGAGTAACTGCACTAAGCGTCCAGACTTTATTTTAGGCAGTGCATCATAACTTGGAATACGTCCTAAACCATGACCTCCCTCAACAAAAGCAGTGCGTGCTGCGGCATTATTAGTGCTGATATTTCCTTTTAATTTAACGCTATAGGAACGACTTCCTTTTTTAAGTTCTAACGTAGTAGGTGCAAGTTTATAAAGGATCCATTGATGTGCCGTTAATTGAGCAGGAGTTGTAGGGCGTCCATGTTTTTGTAAATATTCAGGCGCAGCGCACAAGCAGGTATTCAAAGTTGATAGCTTAGTTGCCTGTAAACCAGAGTCTGCTAATTCCGCACCACGAATAGCAATATCAAAACCTTCTTTTATAATATTTACCACTTCATCACTGAGGTTTACATCTAATTGAATATTAGGATAAAGCTTCGCAAAAGCATTCAACGCAGGCACGATGGCGTGTAACCCAACATTCATTGGGCAGGTTATTTTAATTAACCCCGTTGGGTTGTTTTTTAAGTTTTCTATTTGCTGATTTGCAGCTAAGGCTTGTTCGACAATCACTTTACAACGTTGATAATATTCGCTGCCAGCTTCAGTCAATGCAATGCTTCGAGTCGAGCGATTGAGCAGTTTAATACCTAATTGGCTTTCTAGTTTTTTAATATGGTAGCTAACAACGGCGCGTGACAATCCAACGTGTTTTGCAGCTGCACTTAAACTACCTTGCTCAATAACTTGGGCAAACACCACCATACTTTTTAATTGTTCAAATGACAGTTCCACTGTGACCTCTTTTCTTCATTTATGGGGTGCTTAGAGTAATGCATTGATTACTACACATATTTCAATCTAATAGACTGATAGTAAAACGTTTTATTATTTCGGCTATGACTCAACATAACCTATTCGCAAGTCAGATATCTCTAATGGATGCTCATATAATTTTCTAATTGTATCAATTATTGTAACAATGTTGTTGATAAAGTATGCATTGTTCAATTTTGTGTAAGGTTTATACTTTTGAAATCAGCTAATAACTAGCTATTAAACACAATCAACATTAAGGGCATTATCATGAGTAAGAAAATATTAATGGTTCTAACATCACATGACAAACTAGGCGATACAGGCAATAAAACAGGCTTTTGGGTTGAAGAGTTTGCAGCCCCTTATTACGTTTTTAAAGATGCAGGTCTTGATATTACATTAGCATCGCCATTAGGTGGACAACCACCCATTGATCCATCAAGCGAGATGGAGGATTTTGTTACTGGCGCCACTAAACGTTTTGATGAAGATGCTGAAACAAAACAACAACTAGCCAATACAGTGGCGTTATCATCAGTGAATGAAGCTGATTACGATGCAATATTTTACCCTGGTGGCCATGGGCCATTATGGGATTTAGCGACAGATACTAAATCAATCAAATTGATTGAAGATTTTTTAGCGGCTAATAAACCGGTAGGGGCGGTATGTCATGCAAGTGCAGTATTATTAGATGTTAAAGATAGTGCCGGTGAATTTGCTGTTAAAGGTAAAGCGGTTTCTGGCTTTACGAATAGCGAAGAAGCTGCAGTTCAATTAACTGATATTGTGCCATTTTTAGTGGAAGATGAACTGATTAAACGCGGTGCAGATTACCAAAAAGTAGATGATTGGAATGCTTTTGCAGTACAAGATGGTTTGATTATTTCAGGTCAAAACCCTGCAAGTTCAGAGCTGGTGGCTGAAAAATTGTTAGCACATTTGAATGCTTAATGATTAACAATTGAGTTACCGTTGTTTAAGGTAACCTTTCTTATCATAAAAAGTTATCATAAAAAGTTATCATAAAAAGTGACCATAAAAAATTAGCATATTAAAAAACCGCAATAAATAATATTTATTGCGTTTTTTTTGTGGATAAACCTATGTAGTGGTTCGGTAAACATGTCTTAATGGCTGCCATCTAATAGCTATTATCACTACTCACGTTAACACTTAATTCGCCGTTTTCATCATCACTAACAAAGAAGTTAATAGGTTGGCAGCACACTTGGCAATCTTCAATATATTCTTGATCGGTATCAGAGGGGTCAAGTAGTATGGTGATGGTTTCACCACAATAGGGGCAGTTGATCTCTTCTTCTTGCAGAAATGCCATCTTGTATGCTCCTTTTAAATGTTGTGTCCTATTAATCATAATGTAGTTCATATTTTTAATCTACGATGAGCGGCCTTTAGATAACTCAGAGTAGTAGCTCGCCTGCCCTCGCCCATTGATTATCTCTATTATTTATCGTTATTCAGCTTTTGTGGTGGCTGGTCTTTTTTGTACCATATTAGTTGAGAAAAAGGGGATAAGGCATTAATGTTCCTTTCAAAAATAAAAAATTTTCACATGCAAGGAGTGCATAACCGATGAATATTGGAATATACATATACGATAATGCAGAGGTACTTGACTTCTCTGGTCCATTTGAGGCGTTAAGTACTGCTAAACGTTTGGCTGGGCATGATTGGAATATCTTCTTGATTGCCGAAAAACTGGCGCTTGTGCAGGCGCGAGGCGGGTTCCCTATACAACCACACTTTTGCTTTGATGCGCATCCCGATATTGATGTTCTGATAGTTGTTGGTGGCGTGCATACAGAGGAAGTTAAAAAAACAAATGTGATCGCTTGGGTGGCGAATGTTGCCGATAAATCTGAAAGGGTGCTATCAGTGTGTACTGGTGCATTTATTTTGGCTGAAGCGGGATTGTTAGATGGTTTGACAGTAACCACGCACTGGCAAGATATTGATGATCTTAAGGCGGATTATCCGAAGTTAAAGGTAATAGATAATCAACGCTGGGTTTCTCAAGGCAAATATATTACATCGGGAGGTATTTCGGCTGGAATAGATATGAGTCTGCATTTAGTCTGCGAATTAACAAACTTATCATTGGCAGAGAAAACGGCAAGGCAAATGGAATATCATTGGCAAAAATATCCATATTCTGAATGTAAATAAGCTACTCGAATATTTTTTGATGTGGATATAAATGGCTTTTATCACTTTAATACAAACTTTAAAAAATATACGCGGCATAAAATAAATGATATTGATGTCTGCATAAATAATTTTTCAACAACAGGGACTCATAAATGGACATCGCAAACTACCTACCCGAACTGCTTTCTGTCAGTGTGATTGCTATTTTTATGGCGATTAGCCCCGGTGCTGACTTTGTGGTGATCACGCGTAACAGTATGTTTCATGGTAGGCAGAGTGGCTTGTACTCTGCATTGGGTATAGGTTTAGCAATTTGGATCCATGTTGCTTATTCGATTGCGGGGCTGGCGATTATTATTTCAAAATCAATCATTTTATTCTCATTGATCAAATATTTAGGTGCGGCTTATCTTATTTATATTGGTTATAAGACCTTCACTTCCAAAGGTAAATTGAGTGCAGAAGGGCAAACGGTTGAGCCTAAGTTATCTCGTCTAGGGGCTGTCAAACTGGGTTTTATTACTAATGCATTAAACCCTAAAACAACACTATTCTTCTTGAGTTTGTTCACGCAAGTGGTTAATCCAACAACACCCGTTTGGGTGCAACTGTTATATGGATTAATCATCTGTTTAGCACATGTTTTATGGTTTACAGTGGTGTCGTTATTTTTTAGTCATCCTGCGTTGGTGAAAAAGTTTAATACTCATAAACAAAAGATTGAAAAAGTGGTTGGTAGTGTCTTAGTGGGATTTGGTGTTAAAGTTGCGCTCACTAGCGGTCAGTAATCGAATCTAAAAAATTAAAGAAGTGAGGACGACCTCATCTCTCAACATAAACTGGGGACGACCCCAATAATGAGAGATAAGTATGAGTTGGTTTTTATTAGTGTTAGCTGGTTTGTTTGAAATTAGCTGGGCAGTCGGGTTGAAGTACACAGAAGGCTTTACAAAGTTGTGGCCAACCCTTTGGACGGTCTCCTCGTTGATCATAAGCTTCACTTTATTGGGTCTGGCAGTGAGAACTTTACCCGTCGGCACCGCTTATGGAGTGTGGGTTGGTATTGGTGCTATAGGTACGGCTATTTTAGGTATTGTATTATTCGGTGAATCAGCTTCTTTATTGAAATTTTTCAGCCTTGCTTTTATTTGTGTTGGCATTATCGGCCTTAAAATAGCACAAAGTTAAGCTGACTCATTTTCAATTAAGGTAGAACATAATATGAATTTAAAGAAAGTCATTATGCTAGGAGCAACCGGCGCAGTAGGTAATCAAGCTGCGCTGCAACTCTCTAAAATTCCGCAGTTAGGTCAATTAACCTTATTGGGGCGAAATCAAGCAAATAATATTGTTGGTGAAGTCATACAGCAACATCAAGTTGATGTTTGTAAACCGGATTCTTACTGCTCATTATTGCAGGGGCATGAGATTGCAATCTGTACTCTTGGTGTTGGACAACCTTCAAAAATGAGCAAACAAGCGTTTGTTGAAATTGACAAAATAGCGGTGTTAGATTTTGCCATCGCATGCAAAGCTGCAGGTATTACTCACTTTCAATTATTAAGTTCAGTGGGGGCTAGTGCAGCCTCTCGTTCATTTTATTTACGCAGTAAAGGCGAACTTGAAGATGCGTTAAAAGCGCTTAATTTTGAACGATTAAGTTTGTTTCAACCTTCGATGATCATCACACCTAAAAACCGCTATGGATTATCACAAGCGCTGTTTTTAAAGTTTATGCCATTGCTTGACCCTCTATTAATTGGTTCTCTTAATAAATTTAGAAGTATCGTTGTTGATAGGTTAGGAAAGGCGATTGCTTTTAATGTGTTCACTGAATATGCAGATATAAATAAAAGCGAGACATTGCATTGGGCTGATTTTATTACGTTATCAATGAATATTAATAAATTAGATAACAGTATTGTTATCGATAAATGAGTTTAGGCTTAATGAACCATCGCGAACTACTCACTATTATTCAGTAATTTAGGGCTTTAAACCTAAAATGCCAACAATCATTGATAGAAAGTTGGCATTCAGGTTATTTGTACAAATGTAGGAGTTAGTCGTTTAACCTAAATATTGTTAAATCATTTATTTATGCTTATTGGCTGCTGGAACCGCTACTTGTTGTAGTTTATGCTCTCTAAATTTAGTCACTTGCGGCAATGTTAAGTTGATCTTGTTTATTTCTTCGATTTCAACGCTGACTTGATCGAAGCTAATACCTTCAAGATGACCACCTAGTTTTTTATCACTTGATACAAAATGAAAATGCATGCCTGGAATGCTAATATTTCCTAGGTATTCAGGTGTATATAGCCCTACTAATGTCCCCTTAATATTTTCTTTTTTGTACATTACGCGTGTTTTTAAATACTCCATTAATGGCACTTTATCATTTTCAACTTTTTCTGCTGATGCCATTTTTAAGTGCTTGAAAGTACCTGTTATTTTGTAAGCATAGAAACTGTTTTTAGATGTCATTTGTGCACTTAATTTATCACCGAGCTCTGCTAAGGAACTTACATCTTTTAATGTGATGTGTTGGTTAGGGTTAAATTTAAACATGCTCATATAAGGTGCTGTTAACTCTGCAGGTGCTTTGACTAATGATCCATCAAGTTCTATTTTATAAACCACACCATCTAGGGCCACTAGTTCACCATCAAGGTTATCGGCTGTGCCTAAACCCAATTCGCCTTTTTTAAGCATATCGGCAGGCGTAATATCGCCCGTATAAATTTGATTAACCAAAGCAAGCGGAAAGCCATATTGTTCAACTGTGTTTTCAACAGATGGGGCAGAAAAAGCACTAGCGCTGAATAAGCTGAATGCTAAAACGGCTAAGAGACTTTTTTGGGCAAAGTGTGTATTGATAAAAGTTGTTTTCATAAGGCTTCCATAAAGATGAGATAAAGTTAAGGGTAAATAAAAAAAGCAGATAAAATTTACCTATTTTATCTGCCAAGATTGGGGGGGCGGTTAAAGCGATATAAAATTAAAGCTCAGTAACAAAATTCATGTATTGCTCAAGGTCACCAACAACGGCTTGGTGCATTAACTTGCCGGTTTCTACTGCGTAAGGCTGATTGAAGTGGATATCCCACACATCAGATTCTTTACGCCAATGTTCATAGACAGCTAGCGTATCGTCTTGACCCTCAATGGTGTACAAATCAAAAAGGATATTGCCTTCTTCTTGGCTGCGAGTTTGCGTTATGTGATGTTCAAATTGTGTGAGTAATTGCTCTCTATACTGGGATTTTATTTTGAAAATAAAGAAAATAATAAAAAGTTCATCCTGTGCATTGGCACTTTTAGGATTTTTCTCATAAAGCGGTGCAGGCGTTGTTTCGTTTAAAGGCATTACTTCTGGTGCGTTATTACACATCACAGCTAGTGCTTCAAGTAGTCGTTTGGTATAAGCCTGCGCAGAATGGTGATCAACTGCTGCTTGGTTTTCAAAACGTTCATAGGCAAAAAAGAGATTAGGAGATTTTTTATCTTGATATAAACGCATTTCAAGTAAACCAGCTTCATTTTTTGAACCTTGTTTATCATCATCAAGTAATATTTTAAATTGTTCAATGTATTCAGTTTTAATATCAAACTTAACTATTTGTATCATCATTGTGCATTCCTATTCGCTCTAATATGTTGTGAATTATGCGCACTAGTGATAATTAGAGAAAGAGAGTAAACATCCAATTAATATGGAACATATTATCCATAATCTTGATGCTTTTGTGGGAAGGGTATTAAAATTGCAATAACCTAAATGATAATTAATATCAATGTGGTTGTTTTATTGTCTTTTTTAGATGATAATTAATATCATTTGTAAGTTTGTGAATGCTCAAGGAAGACAAGTTATGTTTAACTGGAAAAATTTAACGAACAAAGTTGTTGGTACTTTTTTAAAATATGCGGGTGTTAAATCATTCGTAATAGCTCAGGCTGATACTGCTGCAAGCCATCACGAAATTCGGTCGATGGCGTTAGAAAAGCAAGTGTCATCAACGCAAAAAAATCCTAGTCGTGTTGGTCAATATACTGATATAGATTTCATTTCGTCAAATCAACACGCATTAATACAATTAAACTTATGTGGTGATATTAGCTCCGATATTGAAGCTGCTAATGAAGTTATTACGGCAGCTACCGATGAATTTTTAGATCAGGCGAATGCATATAATGCTTCTGGAGATCTAGTTTTGGCTAATATTCAATATAAAAAAGCCATTACCTTGTTACAAACGGTACTCGGTAGTCACGATGTCAATGACAAATATTACGCACTGCTAATGCGTACTATTGGCCGTATTCGCTGTGAATGGGAGCTATTTAACCATAATACTCAAACATAGATTGAAACAGAATTATTGGTAGTGTCAGGGTTTACAAACTCTATTCAAACTTTATTCAAACTTTATTCAAACCCTATTCAATCTCTAACTAAACAGAAGAGGGGATGACGATGATTATTTTTTATTGCTGCTCGATTATTGTAGGGAATAGGAGTCTATTTTAGACATTAGTATTGAATAATGGCCGATACTGTAAATAGTTGATCATAGTTATTGAGCAATTGTTATAATCCATCAATACTTTAATATTAATCATTAGTAATGGATGACATAGTGAATAAGACTCTCAGCAATTTAATAACCTTAGCAACATTAATAGCAACGCCTGTTTTCGCTACATCGCAGGAAAAATTAACCGTTTATACATACAGTTCGTTTGCTTCAGACTGGGGGCCAGGACCAAAAATAGAAGCCGAATTTGAAAAAATCTGTGCATGTGACCTTGAATTTATTGCCTTAGATGATGGTGTGTCGGTATTAAATCGCTTACGTTTAGAAGGTAATAATAGCGAAGCTGATATTCTATTAGGACTTGATAATAACTTAATGGCCAGCGCTAAAAAAACAGGCCTATTGAGTGAACATAATATTGATTTAAGTGCGATTAAGATGTCCATTGATTGGCAAGATAAAACCTTTGTGCCTTTTGATTATGGTTATTTTGCATTTGTTTATAACAGTGAAAAGTTAACTAACCCGCCTAATAGTTTAAAAGAATTAGTTGAACAACGTGACGACTTAAAAATCATCTATCAAGATCCCCGCACTTCTACACCGGGGCTAGGCCTAATGCTTTGGATGAAGTCTGTTTATGGTGACGAAGTCAATCAAGCTTGGAAACAACTTGCTAAAAAAACGGTCACCGTAACTAAAGGTTGGTCTGAATCCTATAACATGTTTTTAGAAGGCGAAGCCGATATGGTGCTGTCTTATACGACCTCTCCTGCTTATCATATGATTGCTGAAGGCAAAAATCAGTACCAAGCTGCGAGCTTCACCGAAGGTCATTACACACAAACTGAAGTGGCGGCTGTGGTTAAGAGTAGCAAACATAAAAAATTAGCGAATGAATTCATGAGTTTTATCCTGAGTGATGCTTTTCAATCTAAAATCGCAACTGGTAATTGGATGTATCCGGTTACTGATGTAGCATTGCCAGAAGAGTTTAATCAACTCGTCTCACCGGCTAAGGCATTGTCATACTCAAGTGATGAAGTAGCAGCAAAACGCAAAGCATGGACAAAAGAGTGGTTGATCTCATTAACAGATTAATCGCTTAATGCCACTTCCTAACCCATTAACGGTATTTGTCAGATTAATTAAGCCTGTACAAATCCCCGGGCTTTTACTGTCCATTGGCATCTTTTTGTTTGTGCTAATGGCAGTAAATGCGTTGTTTGCTCATTCTCCTGTGTTAGAAGTAACGGCTATTTGGTCTGACCCTTATTATCGGCACATCACCAAATTTAGTTTTTATCAAGCTGCACTATCCACTTTATTAAGTGTTTTATTTGCGATCCCCATTAGCCATGCTTTATTTAGGCGGGAGTTTAGGGGCAAAGCTTTATTACTAAAATTATTTGCAACAACCTTAGTCTTACCGGTGCTGGTGGCCGTCTTTGGGTTGTTAGCAATTTATGGTAATAGCGGCGTGTTAGCTGGTGTTTTTGAATATTTTAATAGCGTATTACCTTTCTCAATCTTTGGATTAAATGGTATTTTATTAGCCCATGTTTTTTTTAATCTACCCTTTGCTTGTCGTCTATTTCTACAGGCATTAAATGCTATTCCAGATAAACAGCACCAATTAGCAACGCATTTAGGAATGAAGCATTGGAATAAATTTCGATTTGTTGAATGGCCACAGATTGTTGCTCAATTACCACATGCTGCAGGGCTTATCTTTATGCTTTGTTTTACCAGCTTTGCAACGGTAATGGCATTGGGTGGCGGGCCTAAATCAACCACTATAGAGCTGGCTATCTACCAAGCAATTAAATTTGATTTTGATTTGCAGACGGGCGCTTTACTTGCGTTATGGCAGATTTGTATATGTGCTGTTTTAGCTATTTTTATTCAAAAACTATCACGATCATCATCTTTAACAGCCAATTATCAAGGGCCTAAAAACACCTTTTATCATGATTCATGGATTGCTAAATGTTGGGACTTTAGTTGGATTATTGTTATTTCCCTATTGGTAATCCCACCGTTGTTAATGGTGGTTATTGCTGGTTTAAATGCTCAGTTTTTTGTCGTCCTAACTGATATTAAATTTTGGTTGGCTTTTAAGAATTCATTACTCATTGCTTTTTTTGCTGCTCTTATTGCTGTGAGCTGTGCTTTTTTTATTTTGTTAGCGAGTCGGCAGTGGCGATTGATTGGATTCAATGGCCATGCTGATAAAATTGAAATGTTAGCCACCATCATATTAGTCACCCCTGGTTTAGTGATCAGCACTGGGTTATTTTTACTGTTAAGAGAAATTGGTCATTTTTCCTCCCTCGCCCTATATATAGTGATTGCGGTTAATGCATTAATGGCTTTGCCTTTTGTATTAAAGAGTTTGTCATTACCCATGTTACATAATGCTCAAAAATATGAATTACTATGTGCCAGCTTAGGTGTATTTTGGTGGCATCGTTTTTATTGGGTTGAATGGAAAGCGTTACGACGACCTATTCTACAAGCCTTGTGTTTGAGCTTTGTGCTATCCGTGGGGGACTTAAGTGCCATTGCATTATTTGGTAGCCATACTTTTAATACTTTACCTTTATATCTTTTCCAATTATTAGGCAGCTATCAAATGCAATCTGCAGCTGTCGTCGCGTTGGTGCTATTGGTGTTAAGTGTGGGTGTTTTTATGGTGGTAGAATATCTGTTTAAAGAAAGAAGAACTCAATATGATTAAGTTTACAGACGTTAATTATCATTATAAACAGCAAAGCTTTCATTTTGATTTAGAGGTTGAAGCCGGTAGTGTCGTCGCTATTCTAGGGCCAAGTGGAGCCGGTAAAAGTACGCTTTTAAATTTATTGGCAGGTTTTATTGCGCCTGTGAAAGGAGAGATCAAAATAAAGGATCTCTCAATCCTAAAACAAGCACCTCATCAACGACCACTTTCGATATTATTTCAAGATAACAATCTCTTTACCCATCTTTCTGCCTATGAAAATATTGCTTTAGGTTTACATCCTGGTTTAAAACTTAATCCCCAGCAAAAGTTACGTCTACACGCTGTCAGCGAGCAAGTTGGTGTACAAAACCTATTAGATCGTTTACCTGCTCAACTTTCTGGAGGACAGCAACAACGAATCGCGTTAGCACGTTGCTTTGTACAGGATAAACCTATCCTGCTGCTCGATGAGCCTTTTTCAGCCTTAGATCCCATATTAAGAGTAGCAATGTTAGAACGAGTAAAGTCTTTAGCAAAGTCAGAAAATGTAACGGTATTAATGGTCACGCATCATGTTGAAGATGCACTAGCAGTCGCTTCTGATTTTATCTTTGTTGATCATGGAGAAGCGCTAACTGCTGAAACAATAGACCAGCTTAAAGTCTCTCATCCAAATAAGCATTTATCACACTTTTTAAGTGCGCAGGTAGGTAATGCAAAACCTATTCAATAATATAACCGTGTTATAGGTATGATTATTTTTAGCTATAAATCCATATACGTATGAAAGTTAATGGTAGATTAGTTTTATTCAAGCGCTTTATTGTCAGGTTACTTTACAATTTAAGTACTACTAATTAAATGATATTTTAGATCTGATTGATATTTATGTGATCTTGTCTTTTGGAATGGTTATTGCTCCTTCATATTAAGACCTATTAAAAAATTGGTTTTTATAGGTACCATAAAATAAATGTAATGGAGTACTAACATGAAATATAAAATAATGAAAAGTGTATTGTTAGGCAGCGGGCTATCAATAGTGAGCTTACTTAGTATTGTAAATGCCAGTGTTCTGACTGGGAATTTAACAGTTGATAATGAATATAATGTTTATCTAAGTACAAATGATAATACCCAAGGCGTTTTAGTTTCTTCTGATAGTAGTTGGTATGAATCTGAGGTTTTTACTGCGACTTTAGCTGCTGGAACTGATTATTTTTTACATGTTGAAGGAATTGACTTTAGTGGGTTTGAAGGTTTTTTTAGGTAACTTTAGCTTAGATAGTCCTGACCATTTATTTAGTAATAGTACCGCTCAATTGTTAACTAATACTATTGATTGGAGCGTAAGTACAACAGGTTGGGCTAATTACAGTAATACAAGTTCATACGGAGATAATACTGCTTATCCTTGGTATGCAAATACAAGACCTGCTATAGATGTTACTTCTGCAGCTGAATGGATTTGGTCTGAAGATGAAAATGCAAAACATGTTTATTTTTCAACAGCGATCACTGCAGTACCTGCGCCATCAACAATGATTATTTTAGGTCTAGCGCTTATTGGCTTAGCATCGCGCCGATTCCAAAAACAAGCTTAATTTAATACACTTAATTCATAAATTAAAATTTGCTTAAAAAGCACCACTCGAAAGTTTGGTGCTTTATTGTTTTTAATATTCTAAGTTCCCCCTATATGCTGTCAGCGAGCAAGTCGGTGTACAAAACTTGTTAGATCGTTTACCCGATCAACTTTCTAGAGGGCAGCAACAGCGTATCGCGTTAGCTCGTTGCTTTGTACAGGATAAACCTATCCTGCTGCTCGATGAGCCTTTTTCAGCCTTAGATCCTGTGTTACGGGTTGCAATGTTGAAGTCAGTTAAGTCATTAGCTAAATTACAAAATGTTACCGTATTGATGGTGACTCATCATATTCATGATGCATTAGACGTTGCTTCTGACTTTGTCTTTATCGATCAAGGCACTGCCTTAGCCGTTGAAAAAATAGCTTGCCTCAATACTACTCATAACAATAAACAACTAGTGGATTTGTTGAGCGCCGAAATGAATAGATGATAGTGTCTTTATCTGTGTGCTGTGCAATCAATTTAGGCCACATCCTCTTGCCAAAACAATAGCTTATGATTCTGCTTTAATCATTTTAGTTCCACCAGTTGTATTATTTATAATGATTTATCCCATGGAAGTGTCAGCTTTTTTTACAACTTAATTGTAGGTAACTAATTATGGGTAATTATATGATTGATATTTAAGCTATTTTTAAAGTTGGATCGTTACTTGCTCCTTTGTAGGTATATTTTTGTTTAACTATTCCCTATAAAACGTAAACAAGGGAAGTAAAGGAGTACTTTATGAAATTGAAATCAATGAAAACGATAGTGACAGGCATGATTTTCTCAATTGCTAGCTTATTTAATGTAGCCAATGCAACTGTGATAACTGCTAATCTAACAGTCGATAACGAGTATTCTGTTTATTTAAGCACCGATGACAGTACACAAGGCACTTTAATCATGTCAGATAATAATTGGTATTCTACAGAATCTTTTAGCGCTAATTTAACAGCAGGTACTGATTATTTCCTACACGTTGCAGGTGTTGATGCCGGATGGGTAGCTGGATTTCTAGGGGATTTTAGTCTTGATACTAGTGATCATGTGTTTAGTAATGGTCTGTCACAGTTATTAACTAATACAATTGATTGGAATGTTAGTACAACGGGTTGGACTAACTATGTAACTTCAAGTGATTACGGGGTTAATGGTGTTTATCCATGGGGTAATCGTACAACTATTGACGCTGGTGCAGAGTGGATTTGGTCAGCAGATAACGACTCAGATAATACTGTGTATTTTTCAACTGCAATAACAGCTGTGCCAGCGCCATCAACAATGATTATTTTTGGTCTAGCGCTTATTGGCTTAGCATCACGTCGATTCAAAAAACAAGCTTAATTTAATAAGCTTAATTTATAAATTAAGCTTTACTTAAAAGCACCACTCGAAAGTTTGGTGCTTTATTGTTTTTAAAATTCAAAGGTTCAAAGTTCCCCTTGCCCCTGTGTCAGACCGGTTTTATGCTCGAATGATAATTTGTCTTGGTATTAACTCTAACCCTGCTTGATAACGTTTAGCGGAAGCATTTAAACCCAGTGCTAAGGCGCTATCTGCGATTAATTCAAATTGTTGTGCTAATGAATTAATTTTAATGGGTAAAAAATCTAATAAACGGTTATCACCAAAAGTGCCTAATTTGAGGGTTTTCATTAATTCGGGCTGGGCAATTAAAACATCTAAAATACCTTCTAACATAGTGTAGGAAGTAACAATAATCGCGTCGGGTACTTTATCCTCTTTTATCCATTGTAGAAAAACTGCTTTACCAGATTCGCTATTAAAGTGATCTCCATAAATAGCAGTGTAAGCTATGCCTTGTCTTTTCGCTTGTGCTTCAAAGCCCGCTTGACGTTGACGCGAAATATTTAATTTAGGTAAGGCCCCAATCAGGCCAATAGACTTTACCTTCTCAGTGATCACGGAGCCGGTTAATTCATAAGCCCCATCAAAATCTTCACTGATCACACAACCAAAATGTTCATCATCTAAGGCACGGTCGAGTGCAATAATTGGCGTACCTTGCTGTTGTATTTTTAAATAATACTCACTGCCATCAGCTAATGAACTAGCAACAAAAAGCGCATCGATACGGCGGCTAAGTAGGGCTTTAACTAAGTTTTTCTCTGTTTCTGCATCATCGTCAGAGCAACCAATGAGTATTTGGTATCCTGCTTTACGAGAATTAGATTCAAGCAATTTAGCTAATTTTGTGTAGCTACTGTTTTCAAGATCTGGAATGATCAAACCAAAGGATCGACTGCTACCTGCTCGCAGTGCTGATGCCGCATGATCAGGGCTATAATTATGTTCATTCACCACCGCCATCACTTTGAGTTGTGTTTTTTCACTGATCCTATGCTTCTTCGCTTTACCGTTAATGACATAGCTTGCAGTGGTTTTTGATACGCCTGCTAATTTGGCAATTTTCTCTAATGTCATGCTTAAGATCCTTTTATGTCGATAAGATCAAATTATTGGTAATCTATTTTATTCGCTGGTTGCATTATAAGCTGAATCGATTCACTATAATAGCTGAAACGATTCAGTAAGCCTTGAAGTTGTAATAATTGAGACCAAGATAACGTATCAATTAACATTGTATAAGCTTATTGAACTTTTTTTTGAATGTTTTGCTGAATCGATTCAGTAAAACTTGGATAGTTGCTAACTCATAAAATATAGCGAGAGGTTAAGACCGATGCTGACACTAACTAATAACGATATAACCTTACAACAAAGTGCAAGTGATAAAATCACGGCCATTAAAGCGATTGCCAAACAACTTGCTGATAAAGGCTTAGTTGCCGAGCAATATGTTAAAGGGATGCTTTACCGAGAAAAACAAAACTCAACGTTTTTAGGTAATGGCATTGCAATTCCTCATGGCACAACAGATACGCGAGATCTAGTTAATAAAACAGGAGTTGTAGTTCATCACTTTCCTGAGGGGGTTAATTGGGGGAATGGGAATATCGCTTATGTCGTTATTGGTATTGCCGCTAAATCTGACGAACACTTAGGTATTTTAAAGCAATTAACCAAAGTGTTATCTGCTGATGATGTTGAAGAGAAATTAAAACAAGCGACAACAAAAGACGACGTTATTAAGTTATTAAATGGTGACGTACAGTTTGAAGCTGACTTTAGCCCCGCATTAATACAACTAAACTTTCCTGCTTCTGACATGATTCAAATGAGTGCAGTCGCGGGGGGGTTATTAAAAAATAGCGGCAATGTTGAGAATCAATTTGTTGCTGAGTTAGTCACTAAAGATGCAACACATTTAGGTAATGGTTTATGGCTTGTGAGTGGGGAAAAAGGTGTTAAACGTTCAGGGATGTCTATTTTAACAACTAGTGAAACCTGTGAATTTAATGGTTTTCCTGTCAAAGCACTGATTGCTGTTGCAGCTTGTAATAGTTCTCATGGTCCATTTTTAAATATCATTAGCCAATTAGTTTTTGAGCAACAACAAGCAAAAATATTCAGCTCAAGCGTTGAACAGTTGTTGGCAATATTTACGACTTCTACCCCACAAAATATTGTTGATAGTGACAATGTGGGAACCTTTAAAATTAATAATGCACATGGATTACATGCCCGCCCGAGCGCGATGTTAGTGGCCGCAGTTAAAAAATATAAATCAGTGGTCAAAGTCGCCAACATTGATGGTGATAATAAATTTGTAGATGCAAAAAGCCTGATGAAAGTGATTGGTTTAGGGGTTAGACACGGAGATTCATTACAATTTATTGTAGAAGGCCCAGATGCAAAAGAAGCACTAGCGGGTATTACTGAAGCGATTGCTTCTGGCCTGAGTGAGGGGTAAACCATGAGTCATCAAAATACTATTAGCAATAATAAAGTAGTTACTATCACCTTAAATCCAGCATTGGATTTGACGGGCGGTTTAGATACTTTAAATATTGGCTCGGTTAGCTTAGCTACTACCGGTTCCCTGCATGCTGCAGGTAAGGGCGTTAACGTTGCAAAAGTACTCTCTGATTTAGGCGCAGAGGTAACGGTAACAGGTTTTTTAGGGCGTGATAATGAAGCTTTATTTTGTACCTTATTTAGCGAAATGAATGCTCAGGATGAGTTTATCCGTGTTGATGGTTCAACGCGTATAAACGTTAAATTAGTCGAAAAAAATGGGCAAGTTAGTGATATCAATTTCCCCGGAGTAGAGGTTTCCGAGCAAGCGATTAATGAATTTGAAAGCTGTTTATTTAAATTAGCAGAAACGCATCAGTTTTTTGTACTTGCGGGGAGTTTGCCTAAAGGGATCTCACCTGAGTTGTGTGCAAGTTGGATAAAAAAACTACATGAAATGGGTAAAAAAGTGATCTTTGATAGCAGCCGCGCTGCCTTAGCTGCTGGATTAGATGCGCACCCTTGGTTAATTAAACCCAATGACGAAGAATTGTCTGAATTTGTTGGACGTGAACTTAATACTGCTGAAGCCTGTCAGCAAGCCGCTCAAGATTTAGTTAGTAAAGGTATTGATAATATCGTTGTTTCATTAGGTGCTAAAGGGGTGATGTGGTTAGGAAAAAATGATCAAAGTAGCTCTCATAGCAATACTTCAAGCGATGCTCAAAGCAATACCTCAAACAACAGCCTATGGCGTTATGCCCAGCCACCCAAAATGAATGTGGTGAGTACGGTGGGGGCGGGCGATACATTAGTTGCAGGCCTTTGTTGGGGGCATATGCAACAGTGGCAAGCAGAGCAGACACTATCCTTTGCCACCGCGTTATCTGCATTAGCGGTGACGCAAGTAGGCGTAGGTGTACCTAGCCTAGAAGCGGTAACAAATTTACAAAAAATGATCACTCACAATAACCCTATTTCATCAAACGTGTAAATACGTCGATAACTAATTTAAGGATTGAATATGAAAAATATAGCTATTGTAACTGCATGCCCAAGTGGTGTCGCAAACAGTATTATTGCTGCTGGCTTGTTAAAGCAAGCCAGTGCAAAATTAAATATTAAAGCATCGATAGAGTGCCAATCAACGGTATTACCGGTTGAAGTGTTATCAACTGAAGATATAGCTGCAGCTGATGTGGTAATTATCGCCAGCAATAGTGATATTGATACGACACGTTTTATAGGTAAAAGTGTATATCAAGGTGCAATTGCAGATTGCACTGAAAATCCACAAGCTTGGTTAGATAATGCGATTAATAACGCGCAAGAGCTAACGGCAGCTAATGCAAGTAAAGGGGCGGTAAGCGCTGTTAGACAGCTTGATAGCAGTAATGTTAATAGTAATAGCTCAGACAGTAATGGCGTGAAAAAAATTGTTGCTATTACAGCTTGTCCTACTGGAGTTGCACACACTTTTATGGCTGCTGAAGCCTTAGAGAGTGAAGCGAAACGTCAAGGGCTTATTATTAAAGTAGAAACGCGTGGTTCGGTAGGTGCAAAAAATCAATTAACAGATCAGGATATTGCTGATGCGGATTTAGTGATTATTGCTGCTGATATTGAAGTGCCACTTGAGCGTTTTAATGGTAAACGACTGTACAAAACAAGCACAAGTTTAGCACTTAAAAAAACCGAACAAGAAATTACTAAAGCCTTTGCACAAGCTTCTGTTTTTAAAGCAACAAGTAATGCAAACTCTCCTCAAAATGAAGAGGAAAAGGGCGTATATAAACACCTTATGACAGGGGTTTCGCATATGTTACCTGTGGTCATTGCCGGTGGTTTATTGATTGCGCTTTCGTTTGTATTTGGTATCGAAGCATTTAAAGAAAAAGGCACGATGGCTGCAACCTTGATGGATATTGGTGGCGGTGCTGCTTTTGCATTAATGATCCCGGTATTGGCTGGTTTTATTGCCTTCTCGATTGCTGACCGTCCTGGTCTAGCGCCTGGTTTAATTGGTGGTATGTTGGCAAGCCAACTTGGTGCTGGTTTCTTAGGTGGTATCGCAGCCGGTTTCATCGCAGGTTACGCAGCTAAATTTATTGCGGACAAAGTGTCATTGCCACAATCAATGGAAGCCCTTAAACCTATTCTGATTATCCCTTTTGTAGCGACTCTATTCACTGGCTTAGTGATGATTTATGTTGTCGGTGGCCCTGTTGCTAGCATTATGGCTGCACTTACTGAATTCCTAACCAATATGGGGTCAACTAATGCTGTTCTATTAGGTATAGTGTTGGGTTGTATGATGTGTTTCGATTTAGGTGGTCCAGTTAATAAAGCGGCATACACATTTGGTGTCGGTCTATTAGCTTCTCAATCATACGGCCCTATGGCTGCTATTATGGCTGCGGGTATGGTACCTGCACTTGGTATGGGCTTAGCCACTTTCCTTGCTAATAAGAAATTTATTGATAGCGAACGTGAAGCCGGCAAAGCATCATTTGTTTTAGGCTTATGCTTTATTTCTGAAGGCGCAATCCCATTTGCAGCAAAAGATCCGATGCGTGTTATTCCAAGCTGTATGGCTGGTGGTGCATTAACGGGTGGTTTATCTATGTTGTTCGGCGCACAGTTACTCGCTCCGCACGGTGGTTTATTTGTTCTGTTGATTCCAAATGCAATCTCACCGGTATTATTATACTTAGTGGCAATCGCAGCGGGTACAGCAGTAACAGGTTTCACCTATGCTTTCTTGAAAAATAAAGAAGAAGTAAAACAAGCTATTGCAGTTTAAAAAAAATGAGTTTTTAAATAGCTCAATAAAAAAGGGAGCTTACGATATTCGTCGTAAGCTCCCTTTTTATTTACAGGGGCTTTTTATGATGAGTTTTAGCCCTAAACATATCGCTTTATTGGTCTAAGACTGCAATATTTTTATCCGATACTAACGGACCTGTTTGATGCTGATATTCATTTTCATCATCTTGATTGTCATGTTCTGAAATGAAGTTAAGTAAACAGCTGCTGTAGTTAGCTTCAGCTTTAGCCAAGTGTTTACCATCATCACTACGAATTAAAATAGTATCTCCGGCTGAGAATTCACCGACTACTTCAACTATTTCATTACTCGTTAGCTGGTCACTATTTTCATGTAGAGGGTATTCAAATCCATCTCCAATAACAACTTCACCCTGTGCTCTTGATGTATGAGTCATCCAATGTAAATCTTCTTCCATTGGTTTTGCATAAGGTGCAAAAACAGTACCGGGGTTATTACCCAGTATTAACTGCTCAAAGGAGCTTTCTTTAAAGCCATTGATTATATAGGTAGTAAGACCATGTGATGTTGCTTTTTCAGCTGCTTCTATTTTAGTTTGCATACCACCAGTACCAACGCTGCTATGTGCGCCTCCGGCCATATCGTAAATGCTTTGATCGATAGCACTCACGTTTTTAATCATCACCGCATCGTCATTAGTATGTGGGTTTTTATTATATAAGCCGTCAATGTCAGAACAAATGATTAACGCGTCTGCATCTGCCGCCGCTGCTACCATTGCTGATAAGTTGTCGTTATCACCCACTTTTAATGCATCTGTTGTTACTACGTCATTTTCATTAACAACGGGTAAAATTCCATGTTCGAGCAATGCGAAGATAGTTTCACGAACACTGTCATATCTTTCTCTGTCTTGGAAATCACCGTGTGTTAAAAGAATTTGTGCTGAAGGGAAATCAAAGAAACGATCCCATGCTGCCATCATTTCATTTTGACCTGCTGCGGCCATTGCTTTTTTGATTGGCAGAGATGGGTTTTCTATTTCACCGAAAAAGTGTGCGCCAGCTGCAACTGAACCTGAAGACACAAGAATAACTTCAATACCCATATCTCTGCACTGTAATATAAATTTGGCGATATGTAATAAGTAGCGTGAACTACAACCTTTTCTCTCTGGTGCAATTAATGCGCTACCGACTTTGAGTACAATTCGATTCCATTTATGATTTTTCATATTTTCTCTTTTAACTTTACTGCATTACTCTTTTTATAAATGTGCAACATCAATCGCAAGAGTAAGAAGCGATTTGTCGCATTGAAAATTTTATAGTTATTTTTAGTTTGGAAAAGTGCTGGATCTTGGTGGGGGAAGCGTGGTTGATATATTATAACTTCTCAATAGAGTCATTATTCTATGTCCTGCCTTACTAAGTTGATTTAAAGGTTACTCAGATGAAGTAATTCCATATGATTTGTGTAGTGTATCACAAAATTATGCTTATATTTTGTTTGATTTTTGTTTGAATTAAATACGTTCATTCCTAAAGATGCTGCTTTTACACTAATCATGGGCCTGTGATGCTATTTTTATATTTAAAAAATCATTCTAAATTTTGTTTTTTTTGATAAAAATCAAAACGTTTTTATCTCTAAAATCATCTACCTGTAATAATCTTTTTAAGTTCCTCACTTTAATTAGCTATCTGTGTTTTAACTATCCCTCTTTCTAGCTAGCAGCTTTATCTAGCGTTCTATCGACTTTACTTTTGATTTGTTATGGCTATTGATTTAATTGAAATTAACAATTTTACCTATCAATTGGTTTGCTACATAATGCTTTCCATGGACTCGCAGAACGAGCCCAATTAATGTAATTAACTCACTTAATAGGAATAACAAAATGATCAACTCTAAACTTAAACCATTTAACGCGACTGCATTTAAACAAGGTGAATTCGTAGAGATTTCAGAGAAAGACGTACTAGGTAAATGGTCTATCTTTTTCTTCTACCCAGCAGACTTTACGTTTGTTTGTCCTACTGAGTTAGGCGATGTTGCTGACCATTATGAAGAATTACAAAAACGTGGTGTAGAAGTTTTCTCTGTATCAACTGATACGCACTTCACTCACAAAGCATGGCACGATAGTTCAGACACAATTGGTAAAATCAACTACTTCATGGTTGGTGACCAATCAGGCGCTATCACAAACAACTTCGGTATGATGCGTGAAGGTCAAGGCCTTGCAAACCGTGGTACGTTCTTGATGGATCCAGAAGGTGTTGTTCAAGCATTAGAAGTTACTGCTGAAGGTGTTGGCCGTGATGCTGAAGACCTAATGCGTAAAGTTAAAGCGGCACAATATGTTGCTGCACACCCAGGTGAAGTATGTCCTGCTAAATGGAAAGAAGGTGAAGCAACGTTAGCACCTTCACTAGACCTAGTAGGTAAAATCTAAGTCTAAAGAGCTAAACCTAAAAGCTAAGCAACCTATAAGTTGCTTAGTAATAAATAGACCTTAGTCCTATCGACTGAGGTCATTTAAAAATAGATTTTTATAAAGCCTTGTTGACCAGAGAGTCGATTTTTAAATTAACCAAAATTGCTCATTACGTTTTTAACTAAGCGTAAATAAATACAGCCAAAAAATATAAAGGTGACATTATGTTAGAACAAAATATGAAAACCCAGCTTAAAGCGTATCTAGAAAATTTAAAAACAGACGTGCAATTAGTATTAAGCCTTGATGACAGTGAAACGGCAACAAAATTACACGCGTTAGCAACAGATATAGCTTCATTACACGATAAAATTACTGTGATTGAAGATGCCGCTGCAAGTGTACGTAAACCTATTATGCAAGTTGTTAACCCAACTAAAAATACCGCTATCGGTTTTGCTGGATTACCAATGGGTCATGAATTCACATCATTAGTATTGGCTCTGTTACATAGCGGTGGTCATCCTATGAAAATTGATGCAGAAGTGATTGAGCAAGTAAGAAACTTAGAAGGTGAGTTTAACTTTGAAGTGTTTATTTCTTTAAGCTGTCAAAACTGTCCTGATGTTGTACAAGCATTAAATATGATGGCTGCGATTAATCCAAAGATTAGCACAACCATGATTGACGGTGGTGCCTTCCAAGCGGAAGTCGCTGAACGTAATATTATGGCAGTACCCAGTGTATTTTTAAACGGTGAAGTCTTTACTCAAGGGCGTATCACATTAACTGAAATATTAAGTAAAGTAGATACTGGTGCGGCAAAAAAACAAGCGGCTGCCTTAAATGAAAAAGAACCTTATGAAGTCTTAGTTGTAGGCGGTGGACCTGCTGGTGCATCCGCTGCCATCTATGCGGCACGTAAAGGTATTCGTACTGGCGTTGTTGCTGAACGTTTTGGCGGACAAGTAATGGATACAATGGCGATTGAGAACTTTATCTCAGTAAAAGAGACACAAGGTCCTAAATTGGCTGCTGCACTTGAAGAGCATGTAAAAGAATATGACGTAGATATTATGAATGAGCAACGTGCCGGTGCGGTTGTTGCTGCTGAAAAAACAGAAGATGGTTACATTCATGTTGAACTTGAAAGTGGTGCAATATTAAAAAGCCGAAGCGTCATTTTATCTACTGGTGCGCGTTGGAGAAAAATGAACGTACACGGTGAAGAGCAATACAGCAATAAAGGTGTTGCCTACTGCCCACATTGTGACGGCCCATTATTTAAAGGCAAAAAAGTAGCGGTAATTGGTGGCGGTAACTCAGGTATTGAAGCGGCTATCGATTTGGCAGGGTTAGTTGAACATGTAACAGTATTAGAGTTCGCAGATACACTACGAGCAGATCAGGTACTTGTAAACAAAGCAAACAGTCTGGCTAACGTTACTATTATTAAAAGCGCGCAAACAACAGAAGTTATTGGAGATGGGACTCGTGTGACTGCTCTCAACTATATCGACCGTGTTAGTGGTGAAGAAAACCAAGTTGAGCTTGCTGGCATCTTTGTGCAAATCGGCTTAGTACCAAACAGTGATTTCTTAAAAGGCAGCGGTGTTGCTTTATCTCCTCGTGGTGAGATTGAAGTGAATGCAAAAGGGGAAACGTCATTACCGGGTGTATTTGCTGCAGGCGATGTAACAACCGTACCTTATAAGCAAATTATTATTGCGATGGGCGAGGGTTCAAAAGCGAGTTTAAGTGCCTTTGACCACTTAATTAGAACACCTGCGCCTTTTTCAAAATCGGAACAAGTTGCTTAAGTTATGTATCATAATTAAGTTAAAGTAATTAGATAATTTTAACTATAAATAATTAAAATAAAGTGAGTGTGTCTCCTGTTATTGTGCAGGTTACACGCTCTTTTTTTGTTTATTCACCTTTGAATTTAAGTTGTTAATTAATACGTTCAATCATCATTTACATAAACAGATATAAGTTCTACTATTAATTTTTTCCCCTGGTAATTGGTATGATTTTTTATAATAAATTGGTATGTCTTAATATTTAATATTGGCTATTAATCATCATTTGGTTATTCTTTTGGTAAGCTTATTTTAAAAATAGTGTCACCTTTTTGAGGAAATTATATGTTAATCTTAAATAAATTAGGGGTGCTTTTTGCCTTCTTGTTCTTATCTCATGTTGTCCTTGCCGGAGATAATGAAAAAATTAATGCCCACTCATGTGCGAAGATTGATAATAAGATTGCTAAAGTTAAAACTGCAATGGAAAATCGTTATCGTGAGAAAAAAGGCCAGTCTTTAAGAGCAAAGTTAAAAAGCTTACAAAAACAAAAAACGTATTGTAAGAGAAAAAATTTTTCTACATCTTAAACGAGTATAGATTATGGGTAATTGACATAACTTATTTTTATTTTATTAAGTCATTATATTTAATTAGGAGAGTATTTTGAATCAATTACTAAATATTATCATCTGTATATTATTACCACCTTTGGCTGTTTTTCTAAAATTTGGACTAGGAAAAGATTTTCTTATTAACCTTATTCTTAGTATTTTCTTTTTTGTACCCGGCATTATTCACGCGTTATGGCTTACAACCAGATAAGGTATTTTAAGTAATAAAATAAGCGTAAAAAAGAATGGTAACGGATATATTCATATCAATCCTGCTCTCTTTAATACTAAACAAAAAGGTCATAAACAGTCTTGTTTATGACCTTTTATAGTAATTCTTTGATGCTTATTAATCAGTACAGATAATGTGCTCTGAATGTAACTGTTGTTCTGCTGTTTTAGTTGTTAATTGTTGGCCAGCTAAAAAGCTCTTTAAATATCCCATGGCAGCATAAAATATAACGGTATAACCTAGTACTTCCAATCCTTCCTCTACCACCCGCTTTATAATACGTTCATAGTCAGGACCTAAAATCCCTTGCCATAAGTCACCCATTCCAAAAATACGAGAGAAGACCAGCAATAAAGCCATGCCAATGCTTAAGGTGACAAAATGTCGACTTTGTATGAATCTAGCGAAGGCACTTAAGGTCTTTTCAGGAG